>JBIIYT010000285.1:0-3832 GCA_044346675.1 Rhodoferax sp.
CTCCAGGGTGTCGTACAGGCTCTGCAGCTCGGCACCAATCGTGTCCATAGTCTGAGGCGCTAAGGCTTGGCCGTTGTCGTCGGTGACTACGCCGTCCATGGCCTCGGCCAAGCTGACTGCCGCTTCGCGCATGCGCTCAAAAGCGCGCTCGCTGCGGTCGACCTGGGGCACATCCAGGTGCAAGGCCAGGTCGCGAATGGCAGACTGGGCAGGGTCTTCAGACAGCGCGGCTTGCGAGTCAAAGCTGAGCACCAACACCGGGGGCAGGCCTTCTTCGCTGGCGGGTAACACCATGCGCCCCGGAATGGCCCCTGCCACGAAGCCTAGGCGTGCGGCGTTTTGCTGCACATAGCCTGGGCTCCACGATGCGTTGCGCGCGCGAATGGTAAAACCCAGCTGGGCATCGTGGTCGCTGGCAAACTGGTCTAGCTCGCGGGCGCGGGCCACTTCGTCTAACATTTCAGGAAACTCGGGCGTGGCGTTGATCGCGTCGGCAAAGGCCTGTGTTTTCACCACAAACTCGGAGTATTCAATTTCATTGAGCGCGCCAGAGCGGTTGGCCAACTGCACCCCCGCCTGAAAACCGCCATAGCGTTGGCCTGCTACCGGGGTCTCCCACACCAAGTGAGCCAAGTTATAGCCCTCTACCGCAAACGGTTTACTGCCGGCCCGGCGCGTGGCGGGCATGGCGGCCAAGGCGGTTTCTCCGGACACGGCGGTGGCAGGCGGCTCTAATGCAATAGTGGCAATCACGTCGATGAGCGAGTCCATCACCGGGCGGCGCGCCACAGCAGGCAGCGGGAAACGGTTGGCATCGAATGCGGAGTCGTTCAACACGGGTTCGGATTGTTCCAGTCCATGCCCCTGCGGCTCGGCTTCGGCTCCCGAATCTGGCTGGGCTTGGCGAGGTGCATTTTTGCGCGCAGTCCACGCGCCATGGGCCACCACGCCTGCCAACAACACACCACCCGCAATCGCTAAGCCGATTTGTAAATTACTCATGGTCCGTATTAAATCAGTTCAGCCAACTCGATGGCGGACTCCATGTCCACCGCCACAATACGCGAGACGCCCTGCTCTTGCATGGTTACGCCAATGAGTTGCTTGGCCATTTCCATGGCAATCTTGTTGTGGCTGATGAACAGGAATTGTGTTTCTTTGCTCATGCTGGAGACCAGCTTGGCATAGCGCTCGGTGTTGGCATCGTCCAACGGCGCGTCCACCTCGTCCAGCAAACAAAACGGCGCGGGATTAAGTTGGAAAATAGCGAACACCAGTGCAATCGCGGTAAGAGCTTTTTCGCCGCCCGAGAGCAAGTGAATGGTTTGGTTCTTTTTGCCCGGCGGCTGGGCAATGACTTGCACGCCCGAGTCCAAAATTTCATCGCCCGTAATCACGAGCCGGGCGTTGCCGCCACCGAATAGTTCGGGGAACATCTTTCCAAAGTGGGCGTTGACCTGATTGAAGGTGCCTGAGAGCATCTCGCGGGTTTCGGCGTCGATCTTGCGAATGGCATCTTCCAGCGTGTTCATGGCCTGGGTAAGGTCGACGTTTTGGGCATCCAAAAACTGCTTGCGTTCGCGGGCGGCGGCCAGTTCGTCCAACGCGGCCAAATTGACTGCGCCCAGGGCCGCAATTTCGCGGTGCAGGCGATCTATCTCGCTTTGCATACCGCCCAAACGCACATTGCCGTCTTTGATGCTTTGCTCAATCGCAGCCAAGTCGGCTTGCGCGTCAGCCAGCTGCGCTTCATATTGTTCAAAGCCTAAGCGGGCAGCCTGCTCTTTGAGCTGAAATTCGGTAATGCGCTGGCGCAGGGGGTCAAGCTCGCGCTCTAGCTGCATGCGGCGCTCGTCGCTGGAGCGCAGCTTGGTGGTCAGGTCGTCGTATTCGCTGCGCTTGGCACCCAGCGCTTGCTCGCGCTCTAGCTTCAGGGCCAGGGCGCTTTGCAGGCCGGCCTGCGCGGCGGCATCTGTTAGTCGGGCTAGCTCATCTTGGGCGCGTTGCTCCTCGGCATGGATGGACTGGGTTTGCTGGGTCGCCGTGTCGATGGCACGGGCCAGCTCCGCATTGCGCGCTTGCAAGCTGCGCTGGGCAAAGGTGGCCTCTTGGGCTTGGCGCTCCAGGCTGCGCTGCTGTTCGCGGCATTGGGTGAGCTTGCGTTGCACTTCAATCACGCGCTCGTCTAACTGGGCGTGGCGCTCTTGGCTGTCGGCCAGTTGCAGGTCGAGCTCTTCAAAGCGGCCCTCGGCAGTCACGCGGCGTTCTTGCAGGTCGTCCAGCTGGGCCACTACCTCGGCCATGTCGAACTCTAGCTGTGCGCTGCGGGCACGGGTTTGCTCGGCCATTTGCGTCAGGCGCAAGGTCTCTACCTGCAAAGCGTGGGCGCTGGTTTGGGCCTGCGTGGCTTCAGCGCGCACGGCCACCAGGCGCTGGGCACTGTCAGCATAAGCCGCCTCGGCGCGAACCAGGGTCGCGCGGGTTTCGTCGGCAATCAACACCTGGGCGCGCAGCTCTTTTTCTAAATTTTCAATTTCCTGGGCACGGGCCAGCAAACCGGCTTGCTCGGAGTCTTGGGCATAAAAACTGGCGCTGTGCGCGGTCACCACATGCCCGGTTTTGACATAGATGCACTCACCCGGTTGCAGCTTGTCGCGCTGGGCCAGCGCATCTTCAAAACTGCTGGCGGTATAGCAGCCTTGCAGCCATTCAGCTAGCACTGCTTTTTGGCCTGCATCGTTAATGCGCAGCAGGTCTGCCAAGCGAGGCAGGCTTGACGCACGCTCTGGCACCGCCGCCAGCGGGGGGCTAAAAAATGCCAGTTTGGCGGGTGGCGCATCCGCCGCAAAGCCGCGCACCATCTCTAAGCGCGACACTTCCAAAGCACCCAAGCGCTCACGCAGTGCGCCCTCTAGCGCGTTTTCCCAACCCTGCTCTATGTGAATGCGGCTCCATAGGCCTTGCAAACTGTCTAGCCCATGCTTGGCCAGCCAAGGCTGCAACTTACCGTCGGTCTTCACCTTGTCTTGCAAGGCCTTGAGCGCCTCCATGCGTGCCGACAAATCTGCTTGGCGGGCCGATTCGGTGTTCACGGCCTGCTGCTGCGCGCGTCGGGCGTCGTCCAGCTGCGGTACTGAATCTTGCAACTCATGCAACCGTGCCTCAGACACTTGGGCCGCTTCTTGGGCTTGAGTGAGTTGTTGTTGCAGATTGAGCAAGCGCGCATCATCTGGTGCGGACAAGGCGTTGCGGTCTGCGTTGAGTCGATCTTGGCGCTGAGTCAGTTGGCGCGATTGCTCTTCAATGCTGCGCTGTTCAGCGGCCAGCACCTGTATTTGCTGCTGCACCTGCGCCACATTACCGCGCTGTGCGTTGGCGGCATTTTGTGCGGCGCTTAGTGCTTCTTCCAGATCGGGGAGCTGCTGGGCTTGCTCTTCTACCTGGGCGGCCAAGAGCTCGGTTTGTTCATCACCTAGCAAGGCCAGTTCTGCCAAGCGTTCTACTTCGGCCAGCGCGTCGTCTTTGCGGGTGGCCCATTGGGCGACCTGCTCTTTGAGCGTGAGCAAGCGTTGCTCCACGCGCTGGCGCCCCTCCACCACAAAGCGAATTTCGGCTTCTAGGCGGCCCACATCGGTGCTGGCCTCATACAGCAGGCCCTGGGCCTGGTTCACCTGATCACCCGCTGCGTAGTGGGCTTGGCGCACGGTTTCTAGGTCAGCCTCAATGTGGCGCAAATCGGCCATGCGGCTCTCTAGCGCATTCACCGCCGCTTGCGCGTCTGCGTGTACTTTGGTTTGGTCGGTAAGCGCCTCAGCGCGCTTCAAAAACCATT
>JBIIYT010000286.1:0-3811 GCA_044346675.1 Rhodoferax sp.
GAACAAACCTCGTTCACGCGCGCCTTTAAGCGTTGGACATCTACTACCCCTGCTGCATGGCGGGCAAAGCATCGCGCTTGAAGACGATGTGGCCCTGCAGGAACTTGTAACCTGCGCATAGGAGCGCCTTATTTGGTCGTTTCACTACACAAAGACCAGCGAACGCACTCAAAACAACACCCTTTGAATTAACCAGTATCTTTTCTCGAGCACCAATATTTACTTCGATATTTCAAGTATTATTGAAATATGAATACAAACACCCTACTCAAAGACGAGACCACCACGCTCAAAGCCCTCAGCGCACTGGCGCAAGTGCAGCGCCTGCGGGCCTTTAAGGCGCTGGTGGTGGCAGGCCCTGCGGGGCTGACCCCCAGCACCTTGGCCGTGCAGTTGGAGTCGTCGCCCAGCGCGCTGTCGTTTCACCTCAAAGAGCTGTTGCACTCTGGTCTGGTGGATTGTGAGCAGCGCGGGCGCAACCTCATTTACACCGCCAACTTTGCCCACATGAACGACGTGCTGGCTTACCTGACCGAGCACTGCTGCCAGGGCGCGGACTGCGCGCTCGCGGATGGCGTGGCCACCAAAACGGGATGCAGCACTTGCTAACGCGCCGCCCCATACAAACCATCTAGCAACTACCTCTATCCCAAAGGAAACCAGCCTTATGACCACCCCATCCCAGCCCATCCGCGTGCTTTTCTTGTGCACGCACAACTCGGCCCGCAGCATCTTGGCCGAAGCCGTGCTCAACCACATTGGCAAAGGCCGCTTCATCGGCTACTCCGCAGGCAGCAGCCCGCGCGACAACCAACAGCCCAACCCCATTGGACTGCGCACCTTGCAAGCGGCAGGCATTTCTACCGACGGCCTGTACAGCAAAAGCTGGGACGAATTTGCGCTGCCGAATGCACCGCACATGGACCTGATCATTACCGTGTGCGACAACGCAGCGGGTGAGGTGTGCCCCTACTGGCCCGGCAAACCAGCCACCGCGCACTGGGGCTATGCCGACCCCTCTGCTGGCGACGGCAGCGATGCGGAAAAAGCCAAGGCCTTTAGCCAAACCCTGCACGCCATTCGCCGCCGTTTGGACATGCTGGTGGCCCTGCCCGATGCCAAGCTCAATGCCATGGCCATTCAAAACACGGCCAAAGAGTTGGCTACATCATGAGCGCGGCACACACTTCTGCACCCACACAACAAAAGCAAACACAGCCTGCACTCATCACCCAAGTGCTGGCCGAGTTTGTAGGCACTGCTGCGCTGCTGTGCACGGTGATTGGCTCGGGCATCATGGCGCAGCGCATGTCCGGCGGCAACGACGGCGTGGCGCTATTGGCCAACACACTGTCCACCGTGTTTGCGCTGTATGTGCTGATTGAAACGCTGGGGCCCATCAGCGGCGCGCACTTTAACCCGGTGGTCACGCTGGTTATGTGGTCAAAAGGGCAGTTGGCGCACACCGCACCTGCGCAAGCAGCTACTCTTTTTATAGCATCGCAACTCTTAGGTGCAGTGGCAGGTGCGGCATTAGCCAACGCCATGTTTGAGCTTCCTGTATTGCAGCTCAGCACCCACTTGCGCGGCGGGTGGGATGCAGCGGGCATGTTCACCGGCTGGGGCCAGTGGTTGGCTGAAGCGGTGGCCACTGCGGGGCTGCTCTTCGTCATACTGCGCTCGCCCCCGGGCAAAGCCAGCGTGCTGGTGGCCTGCTTTATTGGCGCGGCCTACTGGTTTACAGCCAGTACCTCGTTTGCCAACCCTGCGGCGGTGATGGGACGCATGTTTAGCGACACGTTTGCGGGCATTGCACCGGCTAGTGCGCTGGGCTTTGTGCTGGCGCAATGTGTGGGGGGATTTATAGGCGTACAACTGGCCAAGTTGCTAGACCCCTACCCAAGCTAAGCTAAGCTTTACAAACCTAAGCTTTACGTGCCGCAAGGCCAATCGAGGTGCCCGTTGAAATTCAAAGACTACTACGCAGTGCTGGGTGTGCCGCGCAGCGCAAGCGCCGACGACATTAAAAAGGCCTACCGCAAGCAGGCCCGCAAGTACCACCCTGACGTGAGCAAAGAGCCCGATGCGGCGGACCGCATGAGTGAGCTCAACGAGGCCAACGCCGTGCTGTCTGACACCGAAAAGCGCGCCGCCTACGATGCCGTTGGCCAAGGGCGGCAGTCTGGCGAAAGCTTCACGCCGCCACCCAACTGGGACGCCGGCTTCGAGTTCGGCGGCCAAAGTCCACGCAGCGCAGACGGCGCCGACTACAGCGAATTTTTTGAAGAGTTGTTTGGCCGCATGGGCCGCCAAACGCGCCAGCAAACGCGTGGCGGCCACAGTGCTGTCGGCGCCCCAATGCGCGGCGAAGACCACCACGCCAAGATCGTTTTGGAGGTGGAAGACGCATGGCGCGGCGCGCGCCGCCTGCTCACACTCAAGTCGCCCCAACTCGATGACAAAGGCCATGTCCAGTTGGTGGAGCGCACGCTGGAGGTCAACATTCCCGCAGGCGTGAAAGCGGGCCAGCTGATACGCCTAGCGGGCCAAGGCTCGGCAGGGTTCAATGGCGGGCCTGCGGGCGACCTGCTGCTGGAGGTGCACTTCAACGCGCATCTGCGCTACCAACTAGACGGCGCAGACCTGCTTATGGAACTACCCGCAGCGCCGTGGGAGGCTGCCCTGGGGGCCGTGGTGCCGGTGAACTTGCCCGACGGCAGCACGCTCAAGGTGCGCGTGCCAGCAGGCATGCAAAGCGGCCAAACCATGACGGTACGCGGCAAAGGCCTGCCCGCCAAGGTGCCGGGCAATTTGGATTTGAAACTGCGCGTGGTGCTACCCAGCGCGACCGATCCACGGGCCAAGAAACTCTACGACCAAATGGCCGCAGAGCTTGCCGATTTTGATGCCCGCAAAGGGGAAGGAGAAGCATGATGATTCAAGAGACCTATCAAGTACAAGTAATCGTCGACGAAGAAGGCCTGGCGCTGGACGAACTGTGCCGCTTGGCCGGGGTCACCCAGCTGTGGGTGCGCCAGCGCGTGGACGATGGACTGCTAGAGCCCCAGCGCTTGCAGCCACTGGACACGCCGCGTTTTAACGCCGCTGATTTGCGCCGCGTGATGCGCATGGCAAGCCTAGAGCGCGACTTTGACGCCGTGCCCGAACTGGCCTCGCTCGTAGCTGCGTTGGAGCAAGAAGTAGCTGCCCTGCGCGCCAAACTGCGCCGCTTGGGTGAATGATGCTGCTAGCCCACCCCACCCGCCACTTGTTTTTCACGGGCAAAGGCGGCGTGGGCAAAACATCGCTCTCTGCCGCCACGGCGCTCACCTTGGCAGACGCAGGCAAGCGTGTACTGCTGGTCAGCACCGATGCAGCATCTAACCTGGACGAAATGCTAGGCGTGGCACTTGCCAACACCCCTACGCCCGTGCCCAGCGTGCCCACGCTGTGGGTGCTCAACATCGACCCCGATGCTGCTGCCGAACACTACCGCCAGCGCGTGCTGGGGCAAATGCCCAGCACAGCCACGCCAGCCGAGCGCGCCGAAGTGCGCGAGCAACTCTCGGGTGCCTGCACCACCGAGATTGCCTCGTTTGACGAATTTGCCACGTTGCTTTCGGGCGGCGCTGCGGACTATGACCATGTGGTGTTTGACACTGCCCCGACCGGCCACACGCTGCGCCTGCTGAGCTTGCCCATGGCGTGGAGCGGCTTTTTGCAAGGCAACGACCGGGGTGCATCGTGCCTAGGCCCGCACTCGGGGCTCAAGATGCAAGAGGCCCGCTTTGCCCAAGCCATGCAAGCCCTA
>JBIIYT010000287.1:0-3809 GCA_044346675.1 Rhodoferax sp.
CTTGAAAAACAAGTACATGCTGGGCGACAACTTCTCCATGCTGGATGTGGCCATCGCGCCCTTGCTGTGGCGCCTAGACTACTATGGCATTGACTTGAGCAAGAATGCGGCACCTTTGCTGAAGTATGCGGAGCGTATTTTTTCCCGTCCCGCTTACATTGAGGCGCTGACGCCATCCGAAAAAGTAATGCGCAAGTAAATTCGTGGCGCTGGCAGAATGATTGACGCCCAAGATTCCAGCTCAACAAGGCCCTATCTCATTCGGGCTTTGTACGAGTGGTGCACTGACAACGGGTACACCCCGTTCATTGCTGTCTTGGTAGACGAGACAGTGCGGGTACCCACCGAATTTGTGAAAGACGGTGAAATCGTCTTGAACATTAGCTTCGACGCCACAAGCGCTTTAAAGCTAGGCAATGAGGTCATTGAATTCAAAGGCCGGTTTGGTGGTGTAGCCCGGGATATTTATGTGCCTGTCGGGCGAGTGCTTGCTATCTACGCCCGAGAAAATGGGCAAGGTATGGCGTTTCCAATGTTGGCAACGCCCGTTGGTGCAACGGATGAAAACACCCGCCCTGCTGATGTCAAAACCAGCGTGCTAACCAGTGTCACGAATCCTGCGGGTGATGCTGGTCCTGATACTCCGCGACCCACTTCGGGTGGTGCCAAACCATCACTTAAGCGTATTAAGTAAATTGCTTTGTGCATTGTCTGATTTGAGGTATCTACGTGATGTAAAATTTAACCCGTGCCGATTTAGCTCAGTTGGTAGAGCAACCGCCTTGTAAGCGGTAGGTCATCAGTTCGAATCCGATAATCGGCACCATTTTTTGCAGAAACACCTTGTTTCAAAGACCGTCAGTTGACGTTCTTACTTTGAGTCGAATTGAGTTAACCTCCCACCCGTTGGAACGAAGATGTGCCTGCATTGACGGCAGGAGTTGACGAATTTTCGCTGCAACGGAGTTGTTGTCCAAAATCAGACACCACTGGGCCCCTTCTACAGGACCTGCTCGGACTTTGGATTGCAGACTCTCCGGAATAAGGGTTTGAATGGCTTTTAGGCGTGCTGCTGAGTCCATGGCAAGTTCCGACAGGCGCGCAAGAGTAGGCGAGTCCTGCGTGGCTTGCAAAAGCGTAACGGAATGTGTGCGGCGGTTCATGTCCTGATACTAAAGGGGTTCGCAATGCAATTGATTATTACGGATGCGTGGCTTGCAAAAAGCCGTGCCATTCATTTGAGCGGCACCAAGCTTCTGGTGGCTCTGCTAGGTCTTTCATTCGCTTTGGTGCTGGTCTCGGCAAGTTTGTACCACTGGGTATTTCTCAAGGGTGCGCGTGAAGGTTGGCCTGTCATTGGGACGCTTGTTCGCTTGGTGGTCAAAGATGAGTTTGCCCAGCGCGACCGTTTTATGCGCGAAAACATTGAGGTTATCGCCAAAAAGTTGGGTGAGATGCAGGCCAAGATGCTGCAACTAGAGTCTTTGGGCGAGCGGGTATCTGGGCTCGCTGGCGTCAACCCCGCGGAAATTAAGGCAAAGCCAGGGCAGGGCGGCACCTTGGTGTTGGGCCGAGACCTTTCGATCGAAGAGTTACGGGTTTCGCTGAACGAACTCGATCAACTCGCGTCCCAACGTGCAGATGTGATGACGCTAATCGAGTCGAGATTGTTTGAGCAAAAGATTAACAAAATGATGGTGCCAACCCAGCTCCCGGTGCTGGGTGGAAATTTAGGCTCCTACTTTGGGTGGCGTATTGATCCCTTTACCGGCCAATCGGCATTACATACCGGGCTTGATTTTCCGGCCGAGCCTGGAACGCCTATTTACTCGGCTGCTGGGGGCGTAGTGGTCGTGCAAGAGTTCCATCCACAGTATGGCAATATGGTGGAAATTGACCACGGAAACGATTTGGTGAGTCGATATGCACATTCGTCCAAGGTGCTTGTCAAAAAGGGCGACTTGGTTAAGCGCGGTCAAAAAATTGCCGAGGTGGGAACTACGGGGCGTTCAACCGGGCCGCATCTTCATTTCGAAGTGTTGGTGCAGGGGGTTCCTCAAGATCCTCAAAAATTCTTGAATGCGGGTCGTAACCTGCCGAGCACACAGGTGGCACAAGGCCGTAAAGTCACCGCACGTTAACTACTTGTGCTTGCGCGCTACAACTCTTTCACAATGGCGCCCCTGGCGCCGCGCTAAAATAAGCGCTTCGGTTTTTCGGAGTCAGGCTGCCCGATTTGGGGTTGCTTTACGTCGTTGAGCCTCCACCTCACTCTGATTAGACAAAGGACTGCGCTGTTCTGCACGCCTATCGTGGGCGACAGGCCGGTCTTGCACGCATGGCAACTAACATTCTCACCAAAATATTTGGCAGTCGCAACGATCGTTTGCTCAAACAGTACCGTACCGTCGTGGCGCGTATTAATGCCTTAGAGCCCCAGTTCGAAACCTTGAGCGATCAGGACCTCAAGGCGAAGACGCAAGAATTTAAAGACCGTGTTGCCAAGGGCGAGTCGCTTGATGCATTGCTACCTGAAGCCTTTGCGGTAGTGCGCGAGGGCTCCAAGCGTGTCATGAAGATGCGGCATTTTGATGTGCAGCTATTGGGTGGCATGTCGCTGCATCACGGCAAGATTTCTGAAATGCGTACCGGTGAGGGCAAAACACTTACTGCAACTTTGCCTGTGTATTTGAATGCCTTGACGGGCAAGGGCGTACATGTGGTCACCGTGAATGACTACTTGGCGAACCGTGATGCGCAGTGGATGGGGCGCTTGTACAACTTCTTGGGCTTGACGGTAGGTGTCAGCTTGCCACAGACGTCCAGAAAAGAAAAGCAGGCCGCTTACGGCGCTGACATTACCTACGGCACCAACAACGAGTACGGGTTTGATTACTTGCGAGACAACATGGTTTACGAAGCTGCGGACCGGGTGCAACGCGGTTTGAACTACGCCATCGTTGATGAGGTGGATTCGATTCTGATTGATGAAGCTAGAACGCCCCTCATCATCAGTGGTCAGGCAGAAGACCACACCGCCATCTACTTGGCCATTAACAAGGCTGCACCGCAGCTACAACGCCAAGAGGGCGAGGCTGACCCTCGCACCGGCGAGGGTGTCACCAAGCCGGGCGACTTCACCGTCGATGAAAAAAGCCATCAAGTATTTTTGACTGAGCAGGGGCATGAAACTGCAGAGCGGATATTTGCCGATTTAGGGCTCATCCCTGAGGGCGCGTCTTTGTACGACCCAGCCAATATTACGCTCATGCACCACCTGTATGCAGCCTTACGCGCCAATCATCTGTATCACCGTGATCAGCACTATGTGGTGCAGCAAGGTGAAATCATCATTGTGGACGAATTTACCGGTCGCTTGATGACGGGACGCCGCTGGAGTGATGGCTTGCACCAAGCGGTGGAGGCCAAAGAAGGCGTGCAAATTCAGGCAGAGAACCAGACGCTGGCATCCATTACATTCCAGAACTATTTCCGTCTGTATTCCAATTTGGCAGGTATGACAGGCACGGCTGACACGGAAGCCTACGAGTTCCAAGAGATCTATGGTTTGGAGACGGTGGTTATTCCGCCCAATCGCATCAGCCGCCGCGACGACCAGTTAGATCGCGTCTATAAAACAACGCGTGAAAAATATCAAGCAGCTATTGCCGACATACGTGAATGCCACGAACGTGGTCAGCCCGTTTTGGTAGGCACGACCTCGATTGAGAACTCTGAGATTATTGCTAAATTGCTAGAGGCAGAAAAGCTGCCTCACCAAGTGCTTAACGCCAAGCAGCATGCCCGCG
>JBIIYT010000028.1:0-12342 GCA_044346675.1 Rhodoferax sp.
AAACGCCACAATCCACAGCGGTGCGGCAAAACTAATGTCAGTGAAAAGTGCGGAGATGGCAAACACGCCAATACCCACCACCACACCGCGCACGATGGCCGCGCCCACGTAGGCCACAAACCAGTGCACATACGACAGTGGCGTAAGCAACAAAAACACCAAGTTTCCCATGACCTTGCTCATGATGAGCGAAGACGAGCTGTTGGCAAACGCGTTTTGCAGCACGCTCATCATGGCCAGGCCCGGCACCAAAAAGGCGGTGTAGCTGATAGCGTCATACACCTTCACATGGGCTTCCAGCGCGTGGCCAAAGATCAGCAGGTACAGCATGGCGGTAAGCACCGGCCCCGCCACGGTTTGAAAGGCCACCTTCCAAAAGCGCCGCACTTCTTTGTAGAGCAGGGTTTGCCAGCCGTTCATGGGTAAGCGGCTCATGCGGGCACCCCGTGCACGGAGTCTTTGTTTTGTTGCATCACATCCAAAAACACGTCTTCCAAATCGGCCTTGCGTATTTCCACGTCGTGGGCAACCAACCCCGCTTCGCGCACTGCGGCCAAATAGCGCTCAATCTCCAGCGCATCATGCGCGGGAAACTGCACGATGCGCCCGGTAATGCGAGCCTTATCAGCCAAGGCAGAGGGAAGTTCGCTATCTATTTTGAAACGAAGCACATTGCTAGAGGCTGCCTTGAGCAGCTCGCTGGTTCTGTCCAGCGCCACAATACGCCCAGTTTTCAGCATGGCAATGCGGCCACACAGAGCCTCGGCCTCTTCCAGGTAGTGGGTGGTGAGCAGCACAGTGCTGCCCTGTTTGTTGAGTTTGGCGATGAACTGCCACAGCGTTTGGCGCAGCTCCACGTCCACACCCGCGGTGGGTTCGTCCAGCACAATAACGGGCGGCTTGTGCACCAGGGCTTGGGCCACCAGCACGCGGCGTTTCATGCCGCCGGAGAGTTGTCGCATGTTGGCATTGGCCTTGTCGGCTAGGCCCAAGCTGTCTAACAGCTCGTCAATCCATGCGTCGTTGTTTTGCACGCCAAAGTAGCCCGACTGAATGCGCAGCGCTTCGCGCACATTGAAAAACGGGTCAAACACCAGCTCTTGCGGCACCACGCCCAGTTTGCGCCGGGCGCTGGCAAAGTCGGCCTGCACATCGCTGCCCAGCACGCTCACGCGCCCGGCGGTGGCGCGGCTCAGGCCCGCCAAAATGCTGATCATGGTGGTTTTGCCTGCGCCGTTGGGGCCCAAAAGGCCAAAGAACTCGCCCTCTTCAATGTCTAGGCTCACGCCCTCAAGCGCCAAAAACGTGCTGCCCTTAGGGCCACGGGGCGAGGGGTAGGCTTTGGAGACGGACTGGAAAGAGATGGCAGGCATGAGAGCCCACCATTTTACGCGCAGGCGGCGCAGACTTAGGCCTTTATCAAGCCCTTAGGCGCTGGGCAGCAAGCCTTGTATGCCGTACAGGCCTGCCAAGTCGCGCAGACGCTCAGGCAAACCCTGCACCACAAAGTGCTTGCCAGCGCGGGCACACTCGCGACGCAGCGCCAGCAAGACGGCCAAGGCGGACGAATCAAAGCTGCGCAATAGCGCCGCGTCTACCACCACTTGGCTAGAGGCCTCCTGCTTAAGCCCCACCGTGAGCTGATCCAGGCAAGCGCTGGCATCGTCTTGGGTCAAAGTGGCAGGAAGACTTAGCATGGTGTTAGACCTTCTTGTTGTTGGACTTGTTGCGCTCGGCAAGCGCTGCGATCAGGCCATCAAGCCCTTTGGCATTGATCTCTGGGGCGAACTGACTGCGGTAGTTTTCCACCAGCCACACGCCGAGCACATTGATGTTGTACACCTTCCAGCCCGCGCCGTCACCTGGGGTTTTTTCCAGTCTGTAGTCCAGCTGAACAGGCTCTCCGCCACCCCTAATCTCAGTGCGCACTACCACTTCTTTATCATCCGCTGTGCCGCGCATGGGTTTGACAGCAATGGTTTGATCCGTCACCTGAGCCAAGGCGCCAGAGTAAGTGCGCACCAACAAGATTTTGAATTCATCCTGCAATTGCTTCTTTTGCTCGGGTGTGGCTTGGCGCCACGCTGGCCCCACCGCAGATGCTGTCATGCGGGTAAAGTTGAAATTAGGGATGATGCGCGTGTCCACCAAAGCAATCACACGTGTCAGATCACCCGCACGGATGGCTTTATCGCCCTTGATGGAGTCCAATACGTCAACCGACAGGCGCTTAATGAGGGCATCGGGCGCCTCGTCTTGGGCATAAACCAGCGGCGCAAATTGCAGCCCAGCCACTGCCAAAAGTACCAAACCCGTACGAATCAAAAAACTACGTTTCATAAATATTCCTTGTACCACTATAGTGCAATTATCCTGTAACGCATATGGCCCTATGGCGGACTACTTTGGGGTTGACCCTTCGGGCAACTCACTCGGAGCCTCCTCCACGGGGGGGTCGCCGTCATACACTTGATTGAGTCTGCGTTGCAAATAGGCATCACGAGCAAAACGGTACTTATCGAGGACTGCCGCATCCACAACGTCACTCGCGCCCAAGTAGGCCGCGCGGGTACGCACTATGTTGACTACAGTCAGCGTATTGCGTGTACCTGTATCATCAATATTGCCCACTACACTGCCTCTAAAGTCTACCGGCAGGCCTGCTGTGTCGCGCAAAGTAGATGGGCCCAAGATCGGCAACACCAAATACGGTCCTGGCTTCACCCCCCAACGCCCCAGCGTAAGCCCAAAATTAGCAGGATGGCGCTCTATATTCAAATCGGTGGCGACATCAAACAAGCCCAACAAACCCACGGTGGAGTTCACCACCACGCGGCCTAAGTTATCGCTGGTCTCTTTGCCGCGCAGTTGGATAGCGGTATTGAACGTGGACCACACGTCTTCTAAATTGTTTAAAAAATTTCTTACACCGCTTTGCACCACGCGCGGCGTAGCGTCGCGGTATACGATAGCCACCGGCTTCAAGACAGCGCGGTCCACCACATCATTAAATTTAAAAACACCACGGTTTAAGGACTCCAACGGGTCGCGCGCATCCGGGTTGCTTACCGTCGCGCAGGCCTGCAGCAGCAGCACTGCGACCAGAGTCGCCCAGCGCAACATCAATGCAGCAATGCCAGGTGCCATCACTATTTATCCTTCTGTGCAGACGGTCCGTCGGCCGCTTTGCTGTACAAAAATTTGCTGATCAGATTTTCCAATACAACAGCCGACTGGGTGGAACTAATGGTGTCACCAGCCACCAAGTTGGCACTGTCAGCTCCGGCTTCTATGCCGATGTACTGCTCACCCAAAAGTCCGCTGGTCAGTATCTTTAAGGAGCTGTCTTTGGGAAAAGCAAACCGGCTCTCCATGACCATCGCCACACGGGCTTGAAAGCTTTTGTCGTCAAAGGTGATGGACTCTACCCGCCCTACCACCACGCCACTGCTTTTAACTGCCGCTTTGGGCTTGAGGCCACCTATATTGTCAAACTTGGCCGTGACCGTATAGCCACGCTGAAAACTCAATGTCAGCAAATTGGCCGACTTCAGGGCCAAAAACAGCAAGGCTGCGCCGCCCAACAACACAAACAAGCCAACCCACACATCCTTATTGGAGCGCTGCATTCTGTTCCCCTAAATACTAAACATCAAAGCCGTCAGCACAAAGTCTAGGCCTAGCACTGCCAACGACGCCACCACCACAGTGCGGGTAGTGGCACGGGCCACGCCTTCAGGTGTGGCTTGCGCCTCGTAACCTTGAAACAAAGCAACAAAGCTCACGGTAAACCCGAACACCACGCTTTTCACTACCCCATTGCCCAGGTCTTTCCACACATCAACGCCACCTTGCATCTGGCTCCAAAAAGAGCCAGCGTCGATGCCAATCATCACCACACCTACCAACCAGCCGCCAAGGATACCCACCGCACTAAACACTGCGGCCAACAAAGGCATGGCAGTCACCGCACCCCAAAACCGGGGGGCCAATATACGGTTTACCGGATCAACCGCCATCATCTCCATAGCGCTGAGCTGCTCGCCAGATTTCATCAAACCTATTTCGGCCGTAAGTGAGGTACCAGCCCTGCCCGCAAAGAGCAAAGCAGTAATTACCGGCCCCAGTTCACGCACCAAACTCAGCGCCACCAGCAAACCCAAAGCCTCTGCCGAACCATAACGCTGCAAGGTGTAATAGCCCTGCAGCGCCAAGACAAAACCCACAAACGCACCCGACACGCCAATAATGGCCAGCGAGTAGTTGCCCATGAAATGAATTTGCTCAATCAACAGTGCAGGACGTCGTACAACCGTTCCCAATGAGCCCAGCAGGCGGATAAATAGGCGTGCACCGTAGCCCATGTCAGCCAACTTGCAGCGCACAGCAAAACCCAGCTCGGACGGACGGTACCAACTCACAGCGTTTCACCCTCTGAAAAGTCTTTAGTTATATCGACCGCTGGGTAGTGAAACTGAACTGGTCCTTCGGGCAGCGCATTCACAAACTGGTGCACCAGCGGGTTGTCGCTGTGTCGCACTTCTTCCGGCGTGCCCTGGGCGGCAATTTTGCCGTTGGCCAAAATAATGACCTTGTCGGCAATATGGAAGGTCTCTTCCAGATCATGCGACACCACCACACTGGTCAAGCCCATGGTGTCGTTCAACTGGCGAATCAGCCGCGCCGCGGTTCCCAGCGAAATAGGGTCTAGGCCCGCAAAAGGTTCGTCGTACATCACCAGCTCGGGGTCCAGCGCAATAGCACGGGCCAGCGCCACACGGCGGGCCATGCCGCCAGAGACTTGCGATGGCATCAAATCGCGCGCACCACGCAGACCCACGGCGTTGAGTTTCATTAAAACAACATCTCGAATAAGCGCCTCGGGCAAGTCGGTGTGCTCACGCAGCGGGAAAGCCACGTTGTCAAACACGCTTAAATCCGTAAACAAGGCACCAAACTGAAACAACATGCCCATGCGCCGGCGGGCGGCGTACAGGCCATTGCGGTCTAGCTTGCCAATGTCTTGCGCCGCACCATCAGCCTTTTCAGACTGCATCAGCACCTGCCCTTGGCTGGCCTGGTACTGCCCGCCAATCAAGCGCAGCGCTGTGGTTTTGCCACCCCCAGAAGCCCCCATGAGAGCGGTCACCTTGCCGCGCGGGATGCTCAAAGACACATCATCCAAGACCAAGCGTTCACCATAGCCAAACTTCACATGGCGAAACTCAATCAACGGGGATGCGGGGGGTGTGGCGGCCATAAAAACAAAAGCCGGGCGAATCCGGGGTTTCAATCATACGGGATAACGTATGCGGTGCGGCGGCGCACGGCGGCAGATCTAAAAATCTTCAACATCTAGCGCGGCAGCTCGCTGCCGCCCATCAAAAATTCATCTACCGCCCTGGCGGCCTGGCGGCCTTCGCGTATGGCCCATACCACCAGGCTTTGGCCACGACGCATGTCGCCTGCGGCAAAGACTTTGGGCACGTTGGTGGCGTAGCCACCAGTGAAGTCGGTGCTGGCTTTGGCGTTGCCTCGGGCGTCTTTGTCCACGCCAAAAGCATCGAGCACGGTGGCCACGGGATTCACAAAACCCATGGCAAGCAGCACCAAGTCGGCCTTGAGGGTTTTCTCGGAACCGGCTACCTCGACCATCTTGCCGTCTTTCCATTCCACGTTCACAGTCTTGAGGCCGGTGACCTTGCCTCCTGAGCCCACAAACTCTTTGGTGGACACTGCAAACACGCGCTCGCAACCTTCTTCGTGGCTGGAGCTGGTGCGCAGCTTCAAAGGCCAGTAGGGCCAAGTCATGGGGCGGTTTTCTTCCGCCGGGGGCTGGGGCATCACCTCAAACTGGGTGACACTGGCCGCGCCGTGGCGGTTGCTGGTGCCTACGCAATCTGAGCCGGTGTCGCCGCCTCCGATAACGATGACGTGTTTGCCATCAGCGCGCAATTGGTCTTTCAGTTTGTCCCCCGCATTCACTTTGTTTTGTTGTGGCAAGAATTCCATAGCAAAGTGAATGCCGCTTAGGTCTCGACCCGGTACCGGCAGGTCACGCGATTGTTCGGAGCCACCGGTCAGCAGCACCGCGTCAAACTCTTTTTGCAACTGGGCAGGAGATACAGTGTCTTTAGCCCAGTTGGTGACCTTGGAGTCTTTAGGCCACTCACCCACCAGCACGCCGGTGCGGATGGTGACGCCTTCTTTTTGCATCTGCGCCACACGCCGGTCAATGTGGGACTTTTCCATCTTGAAATCTGGAATACCGTAGCGCAGCAGGCCGCCCACGCGGTCGTTCTTTTCAAACAGGGTGACATCGTGCCCCACGCGGGCCAGCTGCTGCGCCGCGGCCAAACCTGCCGGGCCAGAGCCCACCACGGCCACCTTCTTTCCGGTCTTGTGCTTAGGGGGCTGGGCCACTACCCAGCCCTCAGCCCAAGCGCGGTCGATGATGGCGTGCTCTATGGACTTGATGCCCACCGCGTCGTCATTCACATTGAGCGTGCATGCAGCTTCGCACGGCGCGGGGCAGATGCGGCCGGTGAACTCGGGGAAGTTGTTGGTGCTGTGCAAGGTGTCGATGGCGGCTTTCCAGTCGCCACGGAACACCAGGTCGTTGAAGTCGGGAATGATGTTGTTCACCGGGCAGCCGCTGGTGCAAAACGGTGTGCCGCAGTCCATGCAACGGGCGGCTTGCTTGTTGGCCTGTGCGTCGTCGAGGCCGATGACGAATTCTTTGTAATTTTTCAAGCGCTCGGGAACGCTCTTGTAGCCCTCCTCTAAGCGCTCAAACTCCATGAAGCCAGTGACTTTTCCCATTTTCTTGCTCCTTTGCGGGACAGATCTTTAGCTCCGTCCCCAACATTAAGGGTTATCTAATATCAGCCCGGCCTTACTTGGCAGGAGCCGCTTCTTTTTTTGTAGCTGCTTGCGCAGATTTTTTGCTGGCTGCCGCCGCTTTTGACTCGGATTTCTTGGCATGAATCTCACCCAGCGCGCGCTTGTACTCCAGCGGAAATACCTTGACGAACTTGGCGCGCGACACGTCCCAATGGTCTAGCAACTCACGGGCGCGCTTGCTGCCGGTCCAGCGGTTGTGGTCCTCCAGCAGTTTCTTCAACTGTGCTTCGTCGGTCTCGCCCCGGTGCCAAATAGCTTTGTCCATCACCGCGGTTTGCTCCGCACTGGTGAGCACTCTTTCCAAAGCCACCATGGCGGTATTGCAACGCAGCGCGAATTGGCCATCTTCGTCATACACATAGGCCACGCCACCACTCATGCCCGCGGCAAAGTTGCGGCCAGTTTGGCCCAACACAGCAACAGTGCCGCCAGTCATGTATTCGCAACCGTGGTCGCCCGTGCCTTCCACCACCGCCGTTGCACCGGAGAGGCGCACCGCGAAACGCTCACCAGCCACGCCACTGAAGAACGCCTCACCGGTTGTGGCCCCGTACATAACGGTGTTGCCCACAATGGTGTTGCGAATTGCGTCGCCCCTAAAGTCGATACTGGGACGAACCACCACGCGCCCGCCCGAGAGGCCCTTGCCGGTGTAGTCGTTGGCGTCACCAATCAAATACAGCGTGATACCTTTGGCCAAGAACGCACCAAAGGACTGGCCACCTGTGCCTTCCAACTGAATGCGAATGGTGTCATCGGGCAGACCTTCAGGGTGCACCTTGGTCACCGCGCCAGAGAGCATGGCCCCCACCGAGCGGTTCACATTGCGCGCCACTTCCATGAACTTGACTTTTTCACCCTTGTCTATAGCTGCACGGCTCTTGGCGATGAGCACGTTGTCTAGCGCTTTTTCCAAGCCATGCTCTTGCTCCAGTGTTTGGAAACGCGGCACGTCGGCAGGCACATTGGGCTGCGCAAACAAGCGGCTAAAGTCCAAGCCTTGCGCTTTCCAGTGTTCAATGCCTTTGCGGGTGTCGAGCAAATCGGCACGGCCAATCATTTCGTCAAATTTACGCATGCCCAGCTGCGCCATGATGTGGCGCACTTCTTCAGCAATGAAGAAGAAGTAGTTCACCACATGCTCAGGCTTGCCTGAGAACTTTTTGCGCAGCGCCGGGTCTTGCGTGGCCACGCCCACGGGGCAGGTGTTGAGATGGCACTTGCGCATCATGATGCAGCCTTCTACCACCAGCGGTGCGGTGGCAAAGCCAAATTCATCGGCACCCAAAAGAGCACCAATAGCTACGTCGCGGCCCGTTTTCATTTGGCCGTCGGCCTGCACGCGAATGCGGCTGCGCAGGCGGTTGAGCACCAGCGTTTGCTGCGTTTCGGCCAAGCCAATTTCCCACGGGCTGCCCGCATGCTTGATGGACGACCAGGGCGAAGCGCCCGTGCCGCCGTCGTGCCCGGCAATCACCACATGGTCGGCCTTGCACTTGGCCACACCCGCGGCAATGGTGCCAACACCAATTTCAGACACCAGCTTGACGCTGATGCCCGAATGCGGGGCCACGTTTTTCAGGTCGTGAATGAGCTGGGCCAAGTCTTCAATGGAATAAATGTCGTGGTGCGGCGGGGGCGAGATGAGCCCCACGCCAGGCACGCTGTGGCGCAAGCGCCCGATGTACTCGGACACTTTGCCACCAGGCAGTTGACCGCCCTCACCCGGCTTGGCGCCTTGGGCCATCTTGATCTGGATTTGGTCCGCGCTGGTGAGGTATTCGGCAGTGACACCAAAGCGGCCTGACGCCACCTGCTTGATTTTGGAGCGCATGGAGTCGCCCGCGTTCATGGCGTAGTCCACTTCAAACACGTCTTTGCCCAGCAGGTCAGACATGGTCTGACCTTGCTGGATGGGGATGCCTTTGAGTTCTTGGCGGTAACGGGCAGGGTCTTCACCGCCCTCACCCGTGTTGCTCTTGCCCCCAATGCGATTCATGGCCACGGCCAGCGTGGCGTGCGCTTCGGTGGAAATAGACCCCAGCGACATGGCACCGGTGGCAAAGCGCTTGACGATCTCTGCAGCGCTCTCCACCTCGTCCACCGGAATAGCTTTGGCAGGATCAATTTTGAACTCAAACAAACCGCGCAATGTGAGGTGGCGTTTGCTTTGGTCGTTAATGATCTGGGCGTACTCTTTGTAGGTGTTCCAGTTGTTGGCGCGGGTGCTGTGCTGCAGCTTCGCAATGGCATCCGGTGTCCACATATGCTCTTCACCGCGCACGCGCCAGGCGTATTCACCACCGGCATCTAGGGCGTTGGCCAGCACCGGGTCTGCGCCAAAGGCGGCCTTGTGCATGCGGATGGTTTCTTCCGCAATCTCAAAAACGCCTATGCCCTCCACCCGGCTAGGGGTGCCAGTGAAGTACTTCGCTACAGTTTGGCTCGACAGTCCAATCACCTCAAACAACTGCGCACCGCAGTAGCTCATGTAGGTGCTCACGCCCATCTTGGACATGATCTTGGACAGGCCCTTGCCAATGGCTTTGACGTAGTTGTAAATGGCTTTCTCGGCACTCAAATCGCCCGGCAAGTCTTGGTGGATGTTTTGCAAAGTTTCCATGGCCAAGTACGGGTGCACCGCCTCTGCCCCGTAGCCTGCTAGCACGGCAAAGTGGTGCACTTCGCGGGCGGTACCCGTCTCCACTACCAAGCCTGCGGTCGTGCGCAAACCTTCACGCACCAAATGCTGGTGAATGGCCGAAAGTGCCAACAGCGCAGGTATAGCCAACTGCTGCGGGTTGACCCCACGGTCACTGATGATGAGAATGTTTTTACCGCTCTTAATCGCGTCCACCGCCTCGGCACACAGCGAAGCCAGCTTGGCCTCGACACCTTCGCGGCCCCACGCCAGGGGGTAGGTGATGTCGATGGTGTAACTGCGAAACTTGCCTTGGGTGTGCTTTTCAATATCACGCAGCTTGGCCATGTCGGCAAGGTTCAGCACGGGCTGGCTTACCTCCAAGCGCATGGGTGGGTTGACCTGGTTGATGTCCAGCAAGTTGGGCTTGGGGCCGATGAAGGACACCAAGCTCATCACAATCGCTTCGCGAATCGGGTCGATCGGCGGGTTGGTTACCTGCGCAAACAACTGCCTGAAGTAGTTGTACAGCGGCTTGTTTTTGTCAGAGAGCACTGCCAACGGGCTGTCGTTGCCCATAGAGCCGATGCCCTCTTCACCTGCTGTTGCCATGGGGGCAATTAAGAATTTAATATCTTCTTGGGTGAACCCAAAAGCCTGCTGACGGTCGAGCAGGGTGAGCGTGTCTGTGACGCGTTTCTGGGTTACACCCTCTGGCACTTTTGAAGAGGTGGCCTCCGCACGGCGCTCTTCGAAATTAACGTTGTCTAACTTAATGCGCAGGTTCTCAATCCACTGCTTGTAGGGCTTGGTGTTGACCAGATTTGCCTTTAGCTCATCGTCATCCACCATGCGGCCCTGTTCCAGATCAATCAAGAACATCTTGCCGGGCTGCAAGCGCCATTTGCGCACAATTTTGTTCTCAGGCACCGGCAACACGCCGGACTCAGAGCCCATGATGACCAAGTCATCATCGGTAATGCAGTAACGCGAAGGGCGCAGGCCATTACGGTCCAGCGTGGCACCAATCTGTCGGCCATCAGTAAACACAATAGAGGCTGGGCCATCCCACGGCTCCATCATGGCGGCATGGTATTCGTAAAAGGCCTTACGCCGTGCGTCCATAGTGGTGTGCTGCTCCCACGGCTCGGGAATCATCATCATCACCGCTTGGCTAATCGGGTAGCCCGCCATAGTGAGCAACTCCAGGCAGTTGTCAAAAGTCGCGGTGTCAGACTGGTCTGCAAAGCTGATGGGGTAGAGCTTTTGCAAGTCTGCACCCAGCACGGGCGAAGACATCACGCCTTCGCGCGCCTTCATCCAGTTGTAGTTGCCCTTCACCGTGTTGATTTCGCCGTTGTGCGCCACATAGCGGTAGGGGTGGGCCAGCGGCCACTCGGGGAAAGTGTTGGTAGAAAAGCGCTGGTGCACCAAGCCTAGGGCAGACACGCAACGTGGGTCTTCCAAGTCTTTGAAGTACACGCCTACTTGGTCTGCCAACAACAGGCCTTTGTACACCACCGTGCGGCTGGACATGCTGGGCACGTAGTACTCTTTGCTGTGCTTGAGCTTGAGCGCTTGGATGTTGGCGCTGGCGGTTTTACGAATCACGTAGAGCTTGCGCTCCAAAGCGTCTTGCACGATGACGTCACTGCCCCGCCCGATGAACACTTGGCGAAGGATTGGCTCCTTCGCCCGCACGGTGGGCGACATGGGCATGTCGCGGTTCACCGGCACATCGCGCCAGCCCAAGAGCACTTGGCCCTCGACCTTGATAGCGCGCTCCATCTCTTGCTCGCAAGCCAGCCGAGATGCGTGCTCCTTTGGCAAAAAGATCATGCCCACACCGTATTCCCCCGGAGGCGGCAATGTCACGCCCACGCTGCCGTCAGGTGCCAAGCCAGAGCGGGCCATCTCTTCACGGTACAGGGCATCGGGCAGTTGGATAAGTATGCCCGCGCCATCGCCCATCAACTTGTCTGCCCCCACGGCACCCCGGTGGTCCAAGTTTTCTAGAATTTTGAGCGCGTTTTTAACGATGGCGTGGCTCTTTTCACCACGAATATGCGCCACAAAGCCTACACCGCAAGCGTCGTGCTCTTGGGCAGAAGAATACAAACCGTGTTCCTGGAGATGCTTGATCTCGGCAGCCGTCGTCATGGCGCGCTCCTAAAAAATAATCAGAGAATGGATGCTAAACCAATGCAACAACAATGCCAAAAAAAATAAATGGGGTCAGATGCCTATTTATATTTTTCTAATTGCTATGCATTTAAAATAGGGACACATCGAATTTCATAGCACCGAAGCCAAGAGATAAAATGGGAATACCTATTCTTCTAAATTTTTGATGGCTTTACTAGGCCGCCCCGGCGCGCCCTTACTGACCCGCCGAGCTGTTCTTTTTTGTAAATCCGCAACAAAATCAGGCCCGCCCAAAGCCCAACCCTGCAAAGCGGAATCGGTCAACGCCGCCTGCTGCACTGTGCTGATGCCTGCGCGCACCAATTCTGCGTACGCCGCTTCCCGTGCAAATGGGGTATTGCCCAAGCTCCACACCAAGGCATGGGGGACGAGCAACTTATCAGTGCGCAGCCCAATGTAATGCCCGTGGCTAGACCACGGGTAGTCTCGCGCTTGCGCCACCAAGCCTGCGCGCACGGGGTTCAGGTCAATATAGACCATGCAGGCTAAAAAATAGCGATCCGTTTGGATTAAGGTCGATTTGTAGCGCCCCTCCCACAAAGTGCCGGTGCGCTTTTGAGAGTCATTGAAGTAGCGCACGTAGCGCCTACCAA
>JBIIYT010000029.1:0-12333 GCA_044346675.1 Rhodoferax sp.
CTGCAAAGCGTGAAAACGACCCCATTAGGCAGAGAAAACGGCGCGAATTGGGACATTTGCCCGTGAAATCCCGCTATTTGAAATTTAACGACTGGCTGGCATGCTTGCTGGTGAGTTATTCAGAGCATCCTTAAAAGAACATCCTCCGAAAGCACTGTGGAATTAATAATGAAAAACTGCTGCATATTGTGCGGATCTAGCAAGATAGAAGCGATAAATGAGATATACATTCCCGAGCTAATAAATATATATAAACTAAGCGGAATTGCGATTGAGGGCGACGTCAAAGAAATAGATAAAGCAATTCTTTATAGATGTCAGCATTGTGACGTCAGATACTTTAGTCCGGCCAATCCTGGCTCTCCGGAGTTTTATGAACAACTTCAGGACAAGGAATGGTACTACCCAGATGGAAAAGATGAATTTGAGCTAGCTGGAAAGTTAATAAAAAATACAGATTCTGTACTTGAGATCGGATGTGGAGCCGGAAATTTTGCCCGATATACAAATGAAGAGAAATATGTAGGCTTGGAATATACCGAAAAAGCGGTTAACTTGGCCCGATCGAAGGGATTGCAAATTAAAATGCAATCGATTGAGGCATTTTCAAAAGAGAATAAGGAATGCTTCGATGTGGTTTGTTTTTATCAAGTACTGGAGCATGTTCCTGACCCGCGAGGGTTTTTAAACGATGCAATAAATTGTTTAAAACCTGGGGGTTTACTGATTTTGTCAGTGCCCAGCGAGGACTCTTTTTTGAGTTTCGCGGTTAATAATGTGCTAAATATGCCGCCCCATCATTTGACAAGATGGAGCGATGGGTCATTGCGAAATTTGACCTCTAAATTCCACTTAAGTCTAGTAGGTATTCAGCATGAAATCCTAGCTGATGCACATTTACAAGGTTATTTGGAGGCTCGTTTGTTAAGGATGATGTCACCGGGATATTGGCGAGTTACGCCATTGATTGACTTGAGCTATATTTATAAAATAAAAATTAAACTAAGCAGTTTACTTATAAGAATGCTAGTGCATGTGTATAAGCGATTGGCGAATCGGCCAAGGGGTCACTCCGTTACTGCGGTGTATCGTAAAGAAAATTGAGTAGCGGAAAATGATATAACTCGGGACCCTACTTCAAAAACACTTTATGCAATCAACTAGCAAATTACAGTTTAGATAAAAATGGCCATCATAGGATTGATACCTGCCCGAGGTGGCTCGAAAGGTATTCCCGGGAAAAATATTTTCTCCTGCGCCGGAAGGCCACTTTTAGCCTACACCGCCGAGGCGGCGCTGGCGGCCCATTGTTTAGACAGGGTCATACTTTCAACGGATGATGCGGCTATTGCAAACGTAGGCCGTGAATGTGGTCTGGAGGTGCCGTTCCTCAGACCCGCGGAGTTGGCAACGGACAAAGCCAGCTCTTCGGGTGTGCTTGTTCATGCCTTGGATTGGCTGGAAAGTGAGGGGACTGTGGTTGATGCAATTGTGTTGCTTCAGCCTACATCTCCATTGAGAACTGCGCATCACATACGTGAAGCAGTTGGCCTATTCCAAGCCCAAAAGCCAGATGCACTCGTCAGTGTTGTGGAGGTGCCCCATCAATACCACCCCAACGCACTGATGCGCTTGGAACAGGACTCACTGCTACCAGTAGTCGCCGCGAGTGAGATGATATTGAGGCGTCAAGATGTAGCGCCACTGTTTGCTCGCAACGGACCAGCTATTTTGATACTGCAGGCAAACCAAATACGGAGTGGATTTTTCTACAGTGGGGTAACTGCGCCCTATGTAATGTCACAACACGATTCGCTTGATATTGATACGATGGAGGACATGGCGATAGCTGCGGCGTCATTAGCACGGTCGTCACCAGCATGATCGTAGTTGTTGGTAACACTAGCTTCATTGCGAAGGAGTTTCTGGCAACGCAAGATAAAGCGTCTACCATTGGGGTGGGCTATGCTGAACTGGACAAGATTAAAACTATCTCCAACATCACGTGCATTGTTAACTTTGCATTTGCACCAGCGCTATACAGCGGCGTCTACCAACCCGAACTGGATGTAGATAGAAAAATAGGGGCATTTGCCGCTGCGCGTGGAATTCATTATGTGATGATGAGTTCGCGAAAAGTTTATAACGCGGAGTGTCAGTGGGGGGTACGCGAAGATGCATTAGCGACGGGCCAAGACAGCTATGGAAAAAATAAAATTCGTATTGAGCAAGAGTTAGTTCAGCTACTTGGCTCTAAGCTGACCATATTACGCCCTGGGAATGTTTTAGGCTTTGAGCGTCAGCTAGGGAGAACACGGTTTGGTGCCTATATGCTGAATCAACTTGCCGACAAGCATGAAATAAAACTAACGATTAGTCCACTTGTTCGTCGTGACATTGTGCCGGTTGACTACTTTTGTGAAGTGCTTGGTCAGGTGGTGAAGAAAAAACCAAGTGGGGTCATCAATGTGGGTGCTGGTCAAGCTGTAGCGGTGGGACAAATTGCACGGTCAATATTGGAAGGCTTTGGCCGGGGGCGGTTGATTGCCGAGAGTACAAAGATAGCAGATGAGTTTCAGTTGGACTCGGGAAAATTGGCATCAGAACTCGGCTTGACATGTGGTGTTGAGCGTGTCGTGAAATTTACTAAGAGTCTTGGCGAGCAGTTAAAAGAAGAAATTGAAAGAAATGTTTCAAGAAATTAAAAGCACGGTGTACTGCACCATATTTGATGACAACTATTTGGCGCGCGCACTGGCTCTGTATGAATCGCTGATGCGGGTCAATCAAACAGCGACGTTTGCTTTTTTTTGTATTGATGCAAAGTCAGTTCGTCTATTGACTGCGTTAGAGCTGGAGCGTTCAATCATCGTGAGCCATGACGAGTTTGCAACGGATGAGTTGCTAAAGCTCCGGGCCGGCAGGAACCAAGGCGAATATTGCTGGACATGCAAACCTTTTGCTCTTTTGCACTTGATGTGCAGCGTTCCGCAGTCAGACTGGGTGGTGTATGTTGACACCGATATGATGTTTTTTGCCGATCCTGATGAGGCACTCCCTGGCCCAGACGCACACTATCTATTGGCGCCGCACGGCTTTCATAGCGGTTTTGCTGCGCATGAAAAGTCTGCAGGCAAACACAATGCCGGGTACGTAGCCGCGCGATGTTCAAGGCAGGGCGAGCAGGCAATCACTTGGTGGAAGGATCGATGCGTTGAGAGTTGCAGTGTCGTTCCAACCGACACTACGTTTGCTGATCAAAAGTATCTAGACCAGTTTTCCGAGCTATTCCCCTTTGGGACTTCAGCTCGTCACAAGGGGCTCAACGTAGCCCCTTGGAATGTAGAGAATTTTAGTGTTACAACTCACGAGGGATGTGTGTGTGTGGATGATGTGCCGCTCTTGTTGTATCACTTCCAGGGGCTACAACTGTTTGATAATGGAACGGCTTCACTCTACATCGGTGAGATGCGAATTCGTGACGTGTTGCGAGTAAATATCTATCAACCGCATTTGCGGGCCCTATTGCAGGCCTTTGCAACTATTAGAGGGGTTGATCCTGCATTTGAGAGTGGATTGGGGACGCAGCGCAAGTATCTGGGCAATATTGTTAAGCGAGCGTTTAAGAGGCTGATGAATAGTGACAACCTTGTTGCTTTCCAAGTCAAATGAAAACCGTAGATCGTGTCGCTCCCCTGACATCGCCGCGCATTCTCTTTTTAACCTCGTCGGCGTTCAACAACGTAACGGGTGGTGGAATAACATTCACGAATCTCTTTAAAGGATGGCCGGTGGATGCGCTAGCGACTGTGCATTCTGATCCTGTACCCGTGGCCAGAGGTGTTTGCCAACAGTATTTCCGCTTGTCAGCGCAAGAAGTCCATAGGTGGGGCTGGTTGCGGTACATGCCTATAAGTGCACAGTCAAACATATCGCCAGTTACAGAGGGCGATAAAGCACGACAAACGGTAGTTCAGCGCACTTTAATCAAATTAAAAACTTTGATTTTTGGGGATGGCATACCTCAAGAGGCGTGTCTCAGCGAAACCTTGGAAGCATGGGTCTCAAGCTTTCAGCCAACTTTGCTGTATACGATACTCGGCTCCAACGAGATGATGGAGTTGGCCGAGAAATTGCGAGTGCGCTTTTCTTTGCCCTTGGTTGTGCACATCATGGACGACTGGCCCTCGGTAATTTATCGTGGTGGGCTACTTTCATTTTGGCAGCGACGCAAAAAAGACCGACTTCTTCAGCAGCTCATGAATGTGGCTGCAGCGCGGTTTGCCATATGCCAAGACATGGCTGAGGCTTACGAAGTCCGATACAAAAAGCCATTTCAGTGGTTTCAAAATGCGATCGACGTAGCGGCAGTGCAGCGCTTTGTGAAGAACCCCTTAATTGTTGGATCGCCCATTCGAGTAGCTTACCTCGGCTCTGTGTTTCCGAATGCACAGTTGCAAAGCCTAATTGATTGTTGCAACGCAGTGCAGGCCTTGCGCGATGAGGGCTTGCCTATCCGCATGGAAATTTACAGCCCTAGCCATGCAACGGAGCAGTACCGGGAGCAGTTGGTGGTCGGCACGGCAATTCGCTTGCAGGACACCATTAGTGATGACGAAGTATTCTTTCGTACCTTACAAGACGTAGATATGCTGGTGCTGCCGGTGAACTTTGACGAATACACCATCCAGTACATACGCTACTCTATGCCCACAAAGGTGCCTGCTTATTTGGCTGTAGGCACGCCGATTCTGGTCTATGGTCCAGCGGAAGTGGCGCAAGTTTCATATGCAAAGAAAGCGGGATGGGGGATGCCTGTTACCGTGCGCGACATGGGTACGCTTAAAGATGCGTTGAAGCGGCTCGCAACTGATATGCAATTGCGCCAAGATATTTCAAATCGTGCCCGCCAAATGGCAGCTGCGCACCATGATGCCCGTGTGGTGCGTGAGCAATTTCAGGCAGCCCTTGCTAGCGCGTCGGCGAGCGATGCCTGCTTCAATTGAGCCAATGTCGGTAGTAATTGCATGAATGGCGCTTACAAAAAAATACTGATCGTCTTTGGTACGCGCCCGGAGGCAATCAAGATGGCGCCCGTAGTGAACAGGCTGCGCCAGTGTGCTGGTGTCGAGGTCTTTGTGTGTGTGTCGGCCCAGCATCGTCAGATGCTCGACCAGGTGTTGGAGCTGTTTGACATTCGGCCCGACTTCGATCTGAACTTAATGGTGCCCAATCAGGCCTTGGCGGGCCTTACGGCCCGGGTTCTTACGGGCGTCAATGAGGTGCTAGACAGTTTGCAGCCCGACTTGGTGCTGGTGCATGGCGACACCTCTACTGCGTTTGCGGCTTCACTGGCATGCTTCTATAAAAAAATACCAGTTGCCCATGTGGAAGCCGGCCTGCGCTCCGGCGATATCCATTCGCCTTGGCCTGAGGAGTTGAATCGGCGAATAGTGGGTCAAATGGCATCTTTGCACTTTGCGCCCACTACTTTGGCCAAGTCGAATTTGGTGAAAGAGGGCATGGTACCTACCGCGGTTTGGGTCACTGGTAACACTGTGATCGATGCGCTACTGGACATTGTCAAGCGCATTTCTGCAGATTCCGCGTTGCAGGCCAAGCTTGCTCAAGCGATGCCGTGGCTTGATGACCCAAAGCGGCGACTCATTTTGGTGACAGGTCACCGACGTGAAAATTTTGGAGAAGGCATTGAAGGCGTATGCCGAGCATTGCGCGCCTTGGCATTAGATCCTGATGTAGTGATTGTTTACCCGGTGCACCCGAACCCAAATGTGATGGAGCCCGTGCATCGGCTGCTGGACGGCGTTGCTAATGTGCATTTAGTGGAACCTATGGAATATTTGCCCTTCGTTTTCCTCATGACCAAGGCCTACTTCATCATTACCGACTCGGGTGGCATCCAAGAAGAAGCGCCCTCATTAGGCAAGCCGGTGCTGGTGATGCGCGATACCACCGAGCGACCAGAAGCCGTAGCGGCGGGAACGGTGCGCATTGTGGGCTCCAGCGAAGCACGAATTTTGGAGGAAGCTCGGCGTCTTTTGTCGGACCCTGCCCACTATGCGCAGATGGCCACAGCGCATAACCCGTATGGCGATGGCCACGCTGCCGAGCGGATTGTCAAAGTTATTGAAGGACAAGGTTTAGTACATGAGTTTGAATAAATCAAAAGTGTCGGTGATTGGGCTGGGCTATATAGGGCTGCCTACTGCGGCCGTGCTGGCCAGTGTGGGGCACGATGTGGTTGGGGTAGACCTTAGCCAACGGGTGGTCGATGTGGTGAACCGTGGCGAGGTGCACATTGTGGAACCCGACTTGGATGGCTTGGTGCGTGGTGCGGTCATTGCCGGACGCTTGCGTGCGGTGACCCAAGTGGAGCCCTCGGACACTTTCATCATTGCGGTACCCACCCCCTTTAAAAATGCGAATCAGCCTGACTTGGCCTATGTAGAGGCTGCGGCCTGCGCTATTGCACCTCAGCTCAGAGCGGGCAACTTGGTCATATTGGAATCAACGTCACCCGTTGGCACTACCGAAAAGCTTGCCGGGTGGTTAGCCCGAGAGCGCCCAGACCTGGTGTTTCCTCGCGGGTCGGGTTCTTCGGTGTCAAGTGCAGCGGCCGACGTCAGCCTAGCCTATTGCCCCGAGCGTGTGCTGCCCGGCAGTATTGTGCTGGAGCTGGTTCGCAATGACCGCGTGATCGGAGGGCTAACGCCTGCGTGTACCGAGCGTGCTCTGCAGCTATATGCATCGTTTGTTCGTGGGCAGTGTGTGAAGACCGATGCACGTACCGCAGAAATGACCAAGCTCACGGAGAACGCGTTCCGGGATGTCAACATTGCGTTTGCCAACGAACTGTCGGTGATTTGTGACCAGCTGAACATCAATGTGTGGGACTTAATTGCCTTGGCCAATCGTCACCCCAGAGTCAACATCCTCAACCCAGGCCCTGGTGTGGGCGGACACTGTATTGCGGTGGATCCGTGGTTTATTGTGGATTCGGCCCCCGACGCTGCGCGACTGATACGAACTGCGCGACTGGTGAATGATGACAAGCCCCATTGGGTAGTTGCAAAAATTGAGCAGGCCGCTTCTGAAGCCCAAGCTCGCACGGGTCGCGGTGTCACTGTCGCCTGTTTGGGCTTGGCCTTTAAGGCGAATATCGACGATTTGCGAGAAAGCCCCGCGCTGGAGATTGTGAAACAAGTTATGGCGAAGCAATTGGCACAGCGTGTTTTGGTGGTGGAGCCGTATATAGATGCGTTACCTGCTGAGCTGGCAGATCGCCCAGAGCTTGAACTGACAGATACTGAGCAGGCATTGCGCGATGCAGACGTGGTGGTGCTGTTGGTGGACCACTTGCAGTTCATGTCCGTGGATCGGAGCAGCCTCGCGGACAAAGTGGTGATAGACACAAGGGGATCTTGGCGATGAAGCAAGTCATGGTGAGCGGTGGTGCCGTCACGCTTGAAGAGGTTCCCGCGCCTTTGGTGGAGCCGGGTGCGGTGCTGGTCAGAACACACCATTCGTGTATATCTATTGGCACCGAAATGTCAGGCATCAGGTCATCGGGTGCTTCTTTGTGGAAGCGCGCTTTACGACAGCCTCAGCATGTACGCAAAGTGATTGACATGGTGCTGTCCGATGGCTTGGCGTACACCCGCAGATTGGTGCAAGAGCGTCTTTCCATAGAGCAACCGACGGGGTATTCCCTCTCTGGTGTTGTAGTGGCGGTGGGTGCAGGTGTAGAGGACTGCGCCCCAGGAGACCGCGTGGCTTGTGCAGGTTCTCAGTGCGCTTTCCATGCAGAGGTGGTGCGCATTCCAAGAAACCTATTGGTGCACATACCAGACGGTGTGGGGTTTGAAGAGGCCTCTTCCGTTGCGCTAGGGGCTATCGCAATGCAAGGCGTACGCCGTGCGAGCCCTACGCTGGGTGAGACTTTTGTTGTCATCGGCTTGGGGGTGCTTGGGCAACTCACAGCGCAAATCCTCAAAGCCAATGGTTGCAGGGTGATTGGCATTGATCTGGACAGAGATCGTTTGGCACTGGCCCAACAGCATGGCATGCATTGGGGTGTGCATCCGGATGATGGAAGCGATGTGCAAAATGTGGCTCGCTTATCGGGTGGCATAGGAGTGGACGGCATCATCATTACTGCAGCTAGCCCGTCGGATGCAATTGTTTCCACTGCATTTCAAATGTGCAGGAAGAAAGCACGAGTCGTCTTGGTGGGGGATGTGGGACTCAACCTGCAGCGTGCCGATTTTTACGTGAAAGAGTTGGATTTTCTTATTTCCACCTCCTACGGGCCTGGACGGTATGACCAAGCCTACGAAGAAGGCGGTTTGGATTACCCAGTAGAGCAGGTGCGCTGGACAGAAAACCGAAACATGGGTGAATACCTGCGATTACTCGCCGATGGAGTCCTTGCAATCAAGCCCATGATCGCGGCAGTGCATGACATTGATAACGCCGCAGTTGCCTACGGCTCGCTTCAATCCGATACAGACAAGCCGCTAATGGTGTTGTTGTCGTACCCGCACAAAAGTGCGGAAGCGGGCCCACGCATTCATTTTCCAACAAGTTCAAAAAACGTCACGACAGACAAGATTCGCATAGCCCTGATTGGCGCAGGCGGCTTTGCCAAAGGCATGCATTTGCCTAACCTAATGGAGTTGAAATCGGAGTATGCCTTGCGAGCAGTGGTGAGCCGCACCGGACACAACGCAGCTTCCACGGGCAAACGCTTCTGCGCCGACTATTGTACGACCGACTACCAAGAGGTCTTGGCGGACAAAGACATAGATGCAGTCATTATTGCAACCCGGCACGATAAACATGGCTCGATGGCGCTAGAGGCTTTAAAAGCGGGCAAGCATGTATTGCTCGAAAAACCCTTGGCATTGGAAGAGTCTGAATTGGTCGCGCTGGAGGCATTTTTTGCCGATGGCGCTGATGCAAAACCTGTGTTGCTGACTGGATTCAATCGGCGTTTCTCGCCTTATGCCGTGGCTATCGCAGAGCAGCTTGCGAAACGTTCCAACCCCATGATCATCAACTACCGCATGAATGCGGGCTATATCCCACTCGACCATTGGGTGCATGGCGCAGAAGGGGGTGGCAGGAACCGCGGAGAGGCGTGCCACATATATGACCTATTCACTTTTCTAACGGGATCTGCAGTTGTGTCCGTGCAAGCCAGTGCGATTGCTCCGACGACAGGCTACTTTTCAGCGGCGGACAACTTTGTGACAACCCTTACTTTTGAGGATGGATCAGTGGCCACGCTTACCTATACAGCGTTGGGTACCGCGGAGTTCCCCAAAGAGTCTATGGACATTTTTGTGGATGGCAAAGTCATCTCGCTGGATGACTATCGCCGCCTATCTACTTGTGGTGCCAAACAAAAACCCTTGGCAACGCGCACCAGCGAAAAAGGGCAATTGCAGGAGCTAGTGGCTTTTGCCGCAGCAGTGAAGGGACGTGCGCCTTGGCCCATACCTTTGTGGCAACAAATGCAAGCCACACGGATGAGCTTTGAGGTCGAGCGTCTGCTACAGCCGAGGTAAATGAATTGAGTAACGAGCAACACACCGGGAGCGCAAATTGAATCTGAATGACAAGGTAAGAAACTATTGGGAAAAAGAGCCTTGTGGCAGCGGCACCCTTATTGTGGGCGAGCTGGAGACGGGCACCAAAGCATGGTTTGAAAAAATTGAAAATCACCGCTACCAAGTGGAGCCCATGATTCATGCGATTGCGCAGTTCCCAAGGCACCATGGCAAAAAATTGCTAGAGGTGGGTGTGGGAGCCGGGACCGACCACCTGCAGTGGGCGCGGGCCGGGGCTGAGTGTTTTGGTGTGGACTTGACGCAAGCAGCCATTGATACCACCCAATCCAGATTTGCGCTGTACGGCTTCAAAACCAATCTGCAACGGGTGGATGCTGAAGTGCTGCCGTTTCCAGACGCATCGTTTGACATCGTTTATTCGTGGGGTGTGATTCACCACTCTGAGAAGCCAGAAGCCATCGTTGCGGAGATCAAGCGCGTGCTCAAGCCCGGCGGCATGTTCATCGGCATGTTGTACGGGCGGCGTTCGTCTCTGGTGTTCAAGTACTGGGTGCGGTATGCACTTCTTTTGGGCAAGCCGTGGCAAAGTTTTGCCGATGTGGTTTGGAACCGGATGGAGAGTATTGGCACAAAGTCATACACCGTTGCCGAACTTCAGAAAATGTTTTCTGGTTTCGAGAAGACAGAAACGATACCGACCATTACCAAATACGACACCGACCATTGGCCTCAATGGTTGAGCAAATTTTTCCCAGATTCATGGGGGTGGTACATCGGGGTTAGGGCGCAGAAATAATGTGCGCCATCGTTGGTTCGCTGGTACTTCCCGGCTCTGATTTCGCTATTACAGAATCCTTCATCGCAGGGATGCGCGACACCATGGCCCATCGTGGGCCCGATGGGACTGGTGTATGGGTGGCTGAAGATGGGCGCGTGGGCTTAGGGCACCGGCGCTTGTCCATCATCGATCTATCCGAAGTTGCAGGACAACCGATGAGCACCCCAGATGGCAGCCTTCGATTGGTTTTCAACGGTGAGATCTACAACCACGCAGAGATCCGAAAAGAGCTTGAGTCCTTGGGGGTGCAGCAATGGACGACAAATCATTCCGATACCGAGGTCATACTGCATGCGTTTGCCCAGTGGGGTATCGAATGCCTGCACAAATTCCGTGGAATGTTTGCGATTGGAATTTGGGATGAAAAGAAACAGCAGTTGTGGTTGATCCGTGACCGAATGGGCGTAAAGCCCCTTTACTACAGCGTGCACAACGGCAGGATCAACTTTGCTTCAGAAATCAAAGCGTTGCTGAAAGACACGCAGCAAAAGCGCTCTGTGAACGAGAACGCGCTTTTTCACTACTTGTCATTTCTCACCACACCCGCACCGGATACGCTGTTTGAAGGCATTAAGAAGTTACCTTGTGGCTCGTGGCTCAGAATAGATGCCGATGGAACCATGACCGAGCAGCAGTATTGGGATGTCTTGGATTTCAGCGATCCTGCGCCTGATCGTTCGGAAGGCGATACAGCTGCGAAAATTCTCGAAGAGCTAAAAGTTGCCGTCAAATTGCGCAAGATAAGCGATGTGCCCGTGGGCGTATTTCTATCCGGTGGCATTGATTCCAGTACCAACGCGGCGCTGTTTAGTGATGGCGACGGTGAGCGGGTAAAAACTTTTTCTATTGGTTACGCCGGTTCTTATGACAGTAACCCAGACGAGTTGGTCTATGCAAAGCGCGTGGCCGCTGGCGTGAATGCGGACTACCATGAGAAGGTGCTCACGGTCGAAGACCTGATTAATTTTTTGCCTGAAATGGTGCGGCTGCAGGACGAGCCCATTGCAGACCCGGTGTGTTTTCCTATTTACTTTGTCTCTAAGCTGGCACGCGATAACGGTGTCGTGGTTTGCCAAGTGGGAGAAGGGGCCGATGAGCTTTTCTGGGGTTATCCGGGTTGGAAGACAGCGCTGCGTCTGCAGCGCCTGAGCGATTGGCCTCTGCCTAACTTTCTGAAAAAAATAGGTCTGGCCGCCATGAGGTCTCTTGGCAAAGACCTGTCCTTTCCCTATGAGTGGCTTCGGCGCGGCGCCGCAAGGCAATCGATTTTCTGGGGTGGTGCGGAGGCGTTCACTCAGACGCACAAACAGCGGCTGTTGTCGCCTAGGCTGCGAGCGCAGTTGGTGGGGCGAACATCGTGGGATGCAATTGCACCGATTCGCCAACGGTTTGATGCCAAGGCTAAAGATGCATCTACCCTCAATTGGATGACCTATCTCGATCTGAATCTTCGCTTGCCTGAGCTGCTATTGATGCGGGTGGACAAGATGAGCATGGGTGTAAGTCTAGAAGCCCGGGTTCCCTTTCTCGACCATAAGCTGGTGGAGCTGGCTATGGGTATTCCGCAGAGCATGAAAACCAAGGGCGGAATCTTAAAACACATACTAAAAAAAGCAGTTCGGGGGGTAATCCCCGATGAAATCATTGACCGCCCCAAGCAGGGCTTTGGTGTGCCTATTCATGAGTGGTTTTTAGACAAGTTGGGCACTGAAATTGCGGCAGAACTTACCGACTTTTGCTCTCGCACTGACTTCTTCGACCCCATAGAGGTGCAGCGCCTCATCAAAGAACGCAAGGCTGCACAGGTTTGGTACCTGTTTAATTTTGCCCTTTGGTGGAAGGAATACATACGTGATTGAATGCACCTACGGACTTCAAAAGCGACTGGATTTCGTTGCTAAC
>JBIIYT010000288.1:0-3797 GCA_044346675.1 Rhodoferax sp.
CCAAAGACCGCATGTATGGCCTGCGCAAAACGCCTGAGGCACGCGAAGAAGCGGGCCATGTGCATGAGCGCCACGGCTCGCGCAAAAGTGGCCTGCCATCCACAGAAAAAGTCCGTAAATCGAAGCGCAAGCTGACTGAAGCCGCCGCACCATCTCCGCAAAAAGATTTGTTCGGCTAATGCACAAAACCCAGTGCACAAGACCTTATGCCAAACCACTTCAAAGGCAACAAACAACACCTGCCCAGCAAACTGTGCGCCGTGTGCGGGCGCACCATGACGTGGCGCAAGGCGTGGGCTAAAAACTGGGAGTCGGTGCTGTACTGCTCCGATGCCTGCCGCGCCAAGAAAACAACTAAGTCAACAACACCATGACGCCAAGCAGTGCAAGCCAGAGCGGCCACCTACCCACCCCAGTGCGCAATCTGGTACTCGTGTTGGGCGACCAGCTAGACGCGCAGTCTTCGGCGCTCGAAGGCTTTGACCCCGCGCAAGACGTGGTGTGGATGGCCGAGGTGGAGCAAGAATCTACCCATGTATGGTCTGCCAAACAACGCATTGCAGTTTTCTTAAGCGCCATGCGCCACTTTGCCCAAGACCTGCACGCACGGGGCCTGCCACTGGTGTACACCCGCCTGGACGACGCCCACACCTGCGGCACGCTGGCCTTGCAACTAGCGCACACCATTGCCCAACTGCACCCCAGCGCTCTGGTGCTCACAGCCCCGGGCGACTGGCGCGTACTGCAAAGCCTGCGCGCAGTCGCCACAGCCCACCAACTGCCGCTCGACCTGCGCGACGATACGCATTTTTTTAGTACTGTGCGCGAGTTTGCAGCGCACGCCAAAGGCCGCAAACAGCTGCGCTTGGAATACTGGTACCGCGAGCTACGCCAAAAGCACGGCATATTGATGGACGGCAAAGACCCGGTAGGCGGGCAGTGGAACTTTGACGCAGACAACCGCGAGTCTTTTGGCAAAGCCGGCCCGCAAAATGTGCCGCCGCCCACACGCTTTGCGCCCGACGCCATGACCCAAGAGCTTATTGCACTGGTGAACACCCGCTTTGCCAGCCACCCTGGCACGCTGCACACCTTTGGCTGGCCGGTCACCCGCCCTCAAGCGCTGACAGCCCTGCAAGCGTTTATCCAAGAGCGCTTGCCGCTGTTTGGCTTGTATGAAGACGCTATGTGGGCTGGCGAGGCATGGCTGTACCACTCGCACCTGAGTTGCGCGCTCAACCTCAAGCTACTCAAAGCCCGCGAAGTAGTGCAAGCTGCTGAAGACGCCTATCGCGCAGGCCATGCCCCGCTGGCAGCGGCAGAGGGCTTCATTCGGCAGGTACTGGGTTGGCGCGAATATGTACGCGGCATTTACTGGACGCACATGCCAAGCTACCTCGAGCGCAACGCACTAGATGCTCAAGCGGAGTTGCCCAACTGGTATTGGACAGGCCAAACCGACATGGCCTGCCTGAAAGACGCCATTACCCAGACCCTAAAACACGGCTACGCCCACCACATTCAGCGCCTCATGGTGACCGGCTTATACGCCCTGCTTTTGGGCGTTAAGCCACAGGCCGTACACGCTTGGTACCTGAGCGTGTATGTGGATGCCGTAGAGTGGGTGGAACTACCCAACACCTTGGGGATGAGCCAGTTTGGCGACGGTGGCATCATGGCCAGCAAGCCCTATGTGGCCAGCGGCAAATACATCCAACGCATGAGCAACCACTGCAAGGGCTGCAAGTACGACCCCGCCCTATCGACCGGCGCAAACGCCTGCCCATTCACCACACTGTATTGGGACTTCTTGATGCGCCATGAGGTACTGCTCAAGAAAAACCCGCGCATGGCCATGCAGCTTAAAAACCTGGCCCGGCTGGATGCCCCTGCGCGCGAAGCCATTCAAACCCACGCTGCAGCACACCGAGCCCAACAAGCCTAGGCACAAGGACATGCGCCTTTTCGAGCCCACCAAAGAAGCCGCCCTCGCAGGCTTAAGCCAGGTCGACTCCGCAGCCTATGCCCGCACGCGCAATGCGGTGGACGGCGCAGTCACCCGCCTCTCGCCCTACCTGACCCACGGGCTTTTGAGCTTGCGCGAAGTCTACGAGGCCGTGCATGCCAAGCACCCGCTGCCAGCCCAACACAAACTGGTGTTTGAGTTGGGCTGGCGCGCCTATTGGCACCATGTGTGGGCGCACTTAGGCGATGGTGTGCATCAGTCCATCCACCCAGGCGTGCTGCCAGACGGTGCTTACCATCAACATATGCCTGCCGATATCTTGGAGGCACGTACCGGCGTGAACGCCATTGACCTGGCCGTACGCGAGCTGTACGAAACCGGCTACGTGCACAACCACGCCCGCATGTGGCTGGCCAGCTACGTAGTTCACCTGCGCAAAGTGCATTGGCATGTGGGCGCAAAGTGGATGCTGGGCCACTTGCTCGATGGCGATATAGCCAGCAACCACCTGAGCTGGCAGTGGGTGGCAGGCACGGGCAGCAACAAGCCGTATTTGTTCAACGCCGACAACGTGGCCAAGTACGCGCCCGCACAGTGGCACAGCCCCGGCACGGTGATTGATACCAGCTACGAAGCCTTAGACCAGATAGCCCGCAGCGCACAAGACACCCACCAATCCGCCGGGCACTTGCCCGCATTAGCAGGTGTGGACACACCCGCGTTGCTGACGTCACCACCCGATGAGTGCTGGACTAAACCTAGCCATGTCTTGGCTGCGGGGCGCGATGTATGGCTGGTGCACCCTTGGTCTATAAGTGCTGAGCCCCCAAGCCCATCAGGCTTAGCCAACGAACCGTTGGTAATTGGGATTGGTTTCCCACAGTGCCATGCGCACACACCATGGAGCGCACGTCGCTGGCGCTTCGCCACAGACGGTATGCGCGCGCAAACGCCCGTGCTGTGGTGGGCAAGCGTGGAGCAAATTGCCGAGGCGCTAGGGACTGCCCACTCAGTGCAATGGCAACCCAATCCACACATCAACGGGGCGCTCAATGAACTACAAATGCTGCTGCACGCAAAGCCCCACGGCCCCGTAGTGATGGCGCACGTGCAGCCCTGCCTCTTTGAACCTGTAGCCCAATATTGCAAAAGCTTTTCGCAGTGGTGGCGGCACACACGCATCGCTTAGCCCTTTGCTGAGCTTGTGGCCTAGAGTGCGTGCTGGCGCAGCACCTCTAGCGGGATGATCGCTAAAGCCTTGGCGTGGGTGCTTTCAAGGTGCACCGGGGGTGCCACGCCTGCTTGCAAGGCTTCCGTCCAACGCAATGCGCACAGGCACCATTTGTCGCCCGGCTTCAGGCCTGCAAAGCGGCCCTCGGGGCGCGGGGTCACTAGGTCGTTGCCCTTGGAGAGGGAATAGGCCAAAAACTCCGCCGTCACTTTGGCACACACCACATGCGTGCCTTGGTCTTGCGCGTTGGTATTGCAGCACCCGTCTCGGAAATAACCGGTCAGAGGGGCAAAAGAGCACGCCTGCAGCGGGGTACCCAATACATTCAAAGCAGTCATAATCTGCTGATTATAGAAAGGCATGTCTCTATGAACTTGCGCTTGGGCTTTATCAGTATCTCTTTTCTTGTGGGGTGTTTTATGGTTCAACCCGTGCTTGCATGCCCCGCTGTATTGCAGCACCAGTTTGCGCGGCTGCAAGATGAGAGCCCGCAAAACCTGTGTCAATACGCGGGGAAGGCGGTGCTCGTGGTGAACACCGCTAGCTACTGCGGTTTTACCAACCAGTACGAAGGGCTGGAGGCGCTGTATGCCAAGTATG
>JBIIYT010000290.1:0-3786 GCA_044346675.1 Rhodoferax sp.
CCAGCTCGGGGTTTTCAATCTCTTGCACCCGCTCGTAACCCACCTGCGCCAGCCAGCGCTTGAAGGGCTCGGCCTTTGGTGACGGGATGGACTGGATGATGCGAAACAGACCCTCGGTGTTGGCGCAATTGGTTTCGCGCATTTTTCCATCTGGGGCTCGCATTGCAAGGGGGGTACAAGTTGTACCCCAGTTGGCGTCGAGCACGGGGTCACGACTGCGCATCTTTTTGACGTACTGTCGCGGGTCGGCCGAATCGGTGAGCACCACAATGACATCGGTCAATGCAAACCACCACTCCTCGTTGTGCCAGACGCGGCGAATGCTGGCCTCCTGAAAAACAGCGATGTGGTTTGCGGACTTGGTTGGAGATGCAGGTTTCATAATGTCTCAGCCATCAATTGCTGCAATTATGTACAGTATATTGCCAGTCAAGTGAAAACTTGGTGGGTTTTCTTACTCCAGCGCATATGACTCAAGCGGGGACACGCCCCTCATTCATCCCCCGCTCTTTTTTGGGACTACACCGCTCTCTTTAGGCGGGCTGCGGCATCAGCCACACCTTCAAGGCCTAGCACCCTTGCGCAACGCCAGCAGGCCCGCATTGCCCAAATGCGCGCTGAGATACTGCTGGGCAATGGGCCGCAAGGCCGCAGGCGTAATGCCCAAACTCTGCAAGCCCGGCACACCTGGCGTATGCACGTTGTCTACTTTCATGGAATCCAAATTGTCCCGACTCATCAAAGGCGCGCCCGGCAAGCACTCCATGCACAGGGCCTGCAGGTAGCCCGCCCAGCGCGGCAGCGGCAGCACGGGGCGGCCGCGCCCTGCGTTGGCGCCGCTAAACCGCCCCGCCATTTGCACCAGCTCCTTCAGCGTGTACACATCGGGGCCGCACAGCTCCACCACGCGCGGGTTTTGCAAGGCAGCGGCGCGGTCTTGCAGGCTGCACACCACCGCAGCTGCCACGTCTTGCACCCACACGGGCTGAAACTTGGCATGGGCACCGGCCAGCGGCATGAGCGGGAACACTTTTTGCAGCTTGGCAAACAGGTTTAAAAATTTGTCTTCCGCGCCAAAGATGACGCTGGGGCGCAGCACGGTCAAGGCAAAGCCAGTGCCCCCATCGGCACCGCCCTTTGCGGCCTGCATCAACGCTGCCTCGCCCTGCCCTTTGGAGCGCAGGTACATGGATGGGGCGGCATCGGGCTGCTGGGCATCAGCCCCCAGCGCGCTGACGTGCACCACTTGCTTCACCCCGGCAGCTGCGCACGCGCGGGCCAGCTTTTGCGGCAGCTCCACATGCGCTTTGTGAAACGCGGCCTGGCTGCCATACAGAATGGCCACCAGGTTGACCACCGCGTCGTGCCCGGCCACGGCGCGCTGCAGGGCGGCTTCGTTGTGCACGTCCAGCTCTAGCACGGTGAGCTGGGGCAGGTGCTGAATGCCTTGGGCGTTAGACCGCCTGCGGGTGGGCACGGTGACCGCGCAGCCCTGGCGCACCAGCTTTTCGCACACGTGGGCGCCCACAAAGCCGCTGCCACCCAAGACCAATACATTTTTCATAGCTTTACATTCACAGGTTTACACCACCACAGGTTCGGGTTCTAACAATAGTCCAAAGCGCTCATACACGCTGGTTTGAATGGCTTTGGCCAGGGTCATGACCTCGCCGCCAGTGGCACCGCCCCGGTTCACCAGCACAAGGGCTTGCTTTTCGTACACACCGGCCTGCCCTATGGACTTGCCGCGCCAGCCGCAAGAGTCAATAAGCCACCCCGCAGCCAGCTTGACCGAGCCATCGGCCAGGCGGTAGTGCACCACCTTGGGGTCGCGGGCGATGATGTCTTGGCACTGCTCGGCGCTGACCGTGGGGTTTTTAAAAAAGCTACCGGCGTTGCCAATAAGGGCTGGGTCGGGCAACTTGGCGCGGCGTATTTCGCATACCCAGTCAAACAGCTGCTGGGCGGTGGGCTGGGTGCAGCCGTGTTCGGCCATTTTTTTGTCAATATCGGCATAGCCCAGCACCGGCTTCCAGGGCTTTGGCAAGGCAAAGCGCACGCGCAGAATGAGGGCACGGTCTTTCAGGCCCAAAGATGATGGACCAGCCTGGGGACCACCGTGCTTAAACACCGAATCGCGGTAGCCAAAGGCGCACTGGGCGGCGTTCAGGGTGAACACTTTGCCGGTTTGCAGGTCCACCGCGTCGAGCGACTCAAACCGGTCTTGCAGCTCCACCCCATAGGCCCCCACGTTTTGCACGGGCGATGCACCTACGGTGCCGGGTATGAGTGCCATGTTTTCTAGGCCGGGGTAGCCCTGGGCCAGGGTCCAGGCCACAAAGTCGTGCCAGTTTTCGCCCGCGCCCGCTTCTACGATGAAGGCTTTGGGGGTTTCTTGCACCAGGGTGCGGCCCATTACCTCAACTTTCAGCACCAGGGGTTTTACATCGCCCGTCAGCACCATATTGCTGCCGCCGCCCAGCACCAGGTGGCCATTGGCGGCCCACTCGGGGCTGTTCAACAGGGCCTGCACGTCTTCTTGACTGGCAATGCGCACCAAATGGTGGGCCTTGGCCACAATGTGGAAGGTGTTAAAAGGCTGGAGTGGGACGTTTTTCTCGACTAACATGGGCAGATTGTCGCACCGGGTGTGTACCATTCGGCGCACAGGCCAGATTGGTCATGGCTCAGACACCTTTTTACTGCGAAATCATTTATGCCTTCTTTTGATACTGTTTGTGATGCCAACATGGTGGAAGTGAAAAACGGCGTTGAAAACACCGCCAAAGAAATCGCCACCCGGTTTGACTTTAAGGGCACGCCCGCTGCCATTGAGTTCAAAGACAAAGAAATCACCCTCATTGGCGACGCTGATTTTCAGCTCAGCCAGATTGAAGACATCTTGCGCAACAAGCTCACCAAGCGCAGCGTGGATGTGCGCTTTTTGGACAAGGGCGACATCCAGAAAATGGGTGGCGATAAGGTCAAGCAGGTCATCAAAGTGCGCAGCGGTATTGAGACCGAAACATCCAAAAAAATACAGCGCCTGCTCAAAGACAGCAAGCTCAAGGTGCAGGCCGCCATTCAAGACGAAAAAGTGCGCGTGACCGGCGCCAAGCGCGACGATTTGCAAGCCGCCATGGCCTTGATACGCAAAGAAATGACCGACTTGCCGCTGACGTTTGACAACTTTCGCGACTAACGAAATCCAACACCCCCATGAAAACCACCGCCTTCCTCGCCACGCTTTGCCTAGCTTTGTGCGGCTTGGCGCATGCGCAGAGCGTGGCTTTGTCGGGCATGCTGGGTGGCAAGGCGCTGCTCATTGTGGACGGCGGCCCACCCAAGACGGTGGCGGTGGGCGACACCTTTAAGGGTGTGAAGGTGGTGTCCACCAAAGGGGATGAGGCGGTGCTGGAGATCGAAGGCACGCGCCACACCGTGCGCGTGGGCGAGGCCCCTGCCAGTGTGGGCGGCGGCGGTGCGCAAGGCGGCAGCAAGATAGTGTTGAGTGCGGGTCAGGGCGGGCACTACTTCACCCAAGGCCAGATCAACGACCGCACGGTGCAGTTTGTGGTGGACACGGGGGCTACGTCCATCGCCATCAGCACGGCGGATGCCGAGCGCATTGGGCTGAAGTACAAATCCGGCGAGATGATTCGCATGAGCACTGCCAATGGCATTATTCCCGGCTGGCGCATGCAACTGGCGTCGGTGCGGGTGGGCGATGTGGTGGTGTACGGGGTGGAAGCGATTGTGTCGTCTGGCTCCATGCCCTATGTGCTG
>JBIIYT010000289.1:0-3786 GCA_044346675.1 Rhodoferax sp.
CAAGCGCCGCCTCATCCAAGCGCCGCTGGTGGCCAAGCTGGCAGCACGGCTCAAGGTGGGCGGCTACCTGCACTGCGCTACCGACTGGCAGCCCTATGCCGAGCAAATTTTGGAAGTGCTCAGTGCGGAGCCGCTCTTACGCAACCGCGCACTGGCCACGCACCCGCAGCTGGCGGGCTACGCACCCAAGCCGCACTACCGCCCACTCACCAAGTTCGAAAACCGGGGTATCAAACTAGGCCACGGCGTGTGGGACTTGGTGTTTGAGCGGGTCTAGTGCCGCTCTCTAGGCTCAACGCACCCCCCATGCGCCATGGTGTGGGGCCCAGCAGCGTGGTGCTGCCTGCGGGCCCGTGGGCCACAGTGGCCGAATTTTTGTTTGAGCGCTTTCCCGGTGTGCCCCAAGATGTGTGGATAGCGCGCATGCAAGGTGGCGACGTGGTGGACGACACGGGTGCGTGCATCACCCCTCACTGCACCTACACCCCCAAGCGCCGCGTGTACTACTACCGCGCGGTAGAGGCCGAGCCGCGCATACCGTTTGACGAGGTAGTGCTGTGCCAAGACGAGCATTTGCTGGTGGTAGACAAGCCGCATTTTTTGCCGGTGCTGCCCTCGGGCAAATACCTGCAAGAAACCGTGTTGGTGCGGCTAAAAAACAAGCTGGGCTTGCAGCACCTCACCCCCATACACCGCATAGACCGCGACACCGCTGGGCTGGTTCTGTTCTCGGTACAACCATCTACGCGCGATGCCTACCACGCGCTGTTTCGCAATCGCACAGTGCGCAAAACCTATGAAGCCATTGCCCCTTGGAACCCCGCCCTCACCTGGCCCCGGCGCATTGAGAGCCGCATCGTGCCCGGCGCACACTTTATGCAGCAAGTGCAAGTAGACGGCCCACCCAACACGGTGACCGACATTGAGGTGCTGGAGGTGCATGGCCAGTATGCGCGCTACCAGCTACAACCCATTACCGGCCACCGCCACCAGCTGCGCGTGCATATGGCCGCACTGGGCTTGCCGCTGGTGGGCGACGGCATCTACCCCAGCCTCACGCCAGAAGGCCAAATGGACCACCAGCGCCCGCTGCAACTGCTGGCCCAGGCGATTGAGTTTGAAGACCCACTCACCGGGCAGCTGCGCCACCTACGCAGCCAACTCAGCTTGCGCAAGCTGGCAGATATTGCAAACGACTAGCGCTTGCACTCTGCGGGCAACAACGCTGGCTTTATCTTTTCTTCTGCCACGCAACGCCACTCGATCAGGCCCTGGGCGTTAGGGCTAGGGATAAATAGGAGCGCGCCTTGCCGGGTTGCCACGGTCAGTGCCATGGTATTCGCATCCAATGCCAGGCTTGAGCCATCGGCCAGCTTGGGCGCAATGCCCAAACTGCCTAGCGACTCTGGCACCGCTTTGTGGGTTTGGTAATAGCCCCCCAAAGTATCGCGCGCGTTTTGCGACGCAAAGGTGGCGGCACCTAGCTTGGTGCGCACCGTATGGTCTTGGTACGCCGGGATGGCGTTGGCAGCCAGCACGCCTATGAGGTACACCACAATCAAAAACCCAACGCCGCCACCCAATCGCCCCGTGTAGGGAATAAACGCTGCCACCGCATAGGCCAAGGCATGGCGTGGTGGCAATTTAACGGCGGGGTTCATCACCCGCGCAACCCGCTTGGTAAGCCAGGGGTAGGCGGCAGTGAGCTCATGAAATGACATCCAAAACCCGGTGGTGTATTTGGCCTGGCGCACGAACTTGGCTAGGTCCACCTGAGGCCAGCGCTGCGCGCCAGCAGCAAGCAGCACCAGCGCACGCGCAGCGCCTTCGGGCGATGCACTGCATGCCAAGCCGTGCAGGTCGCTGGAGGTTTCTCGCGCACGCGAATAGGCCGCCCCCAACAGGGGCAACCACAGCACTGGCCAGCGCAGCACCTGCAGGCTGAAGTGCTTTTCGCGCAGGTGACCCAGCTCGTGCCCCAAGTAAAACCGCACGCCATCGGGGTGCTTGGCCATCGCGTCCACCAAGTCCGACAAGAGCACCACGTACTGGGCTTTCAGAAACCGGGTTGCAAACGCGTTGAGCACACCATTGCCATTCAACACATATGCTTTGGGCAGAGACTTTACTTTGAGTCGCTCACAGCAGGCCGCCAAATCCGCATACATATCGGGAAACTGCGCCTCTGACAACTCCACCCCATTGCCCTTGATGTGCGAGACCAAGGCAGAGTGCAAAAAGATGTAAATCAACAAGCCAAGGCCCAAGGCAATCAACGCTAGGCCGTAGGTACCAATGATCAGCGCGAGCCAAACCAATGCGCCAAGCACCAGCGTGATGTTGGCCAAGGTGCGTTCGCGGGGGTAGACGAGATCAGTCATAGAGGAAGCTCCTTTGGGGCATTGGTCTACCGCTCTCCGGTACACGCTCCAGCATACCAGCGTTGTCCAACAGTTTGAGTTACGCAGAACGCCAGTCGGTGCGGCGTCGCACGGTATCAGGCCCATCAGCAAAAGACTTAGACCCTTCGGTTGCCAATATCACCCGCACAGCAGTGTGGGCTGTGATGCCCGCAACGGCACATCTCCAAGCCCTGGAGGTTGGCGTAGCCTGATGCACCGATACCTAACGCATCGGCGACGACACCATCAGTAACGATTTGTCCAATCGTTTGCGTAAATTCGGTGCCGCGAATGGCAAACACCTTCAAGCCCGTTTTGTCCTGGAATAAGGTAGCACTGAAGCCGTTGAGATCGACGTTGGGTTGGGTGGAGATTAGGTCATATTTGGCTACGAACGCAGCGGCTTGGTCGGGGGTGAAGTCCGCGCCAATTTTGGGTACTTGGAGGTCATCTTTCAGATTGGCGGCAAATTGCAAATGAGCGTAACTGGCCAGACTGGTTTCTGCGAGGTCGTGCAGTGTTTGAATGTTGGAAATGGACATGGTGAATTTCCTGACTTATTGAATGAATATGCTTGAAATGGCTAATCGTTTATGAGTGGGGAGTTGCTTCCCTGTCTTTGGGTCTATTCCGCCGCCTTGTTCAGGGCAACCTATCCCTGAGGGTGCCGCCAACAACGTGTTTTGGGGGTTGAACTTGCTGTAGCCAAGAATTGTGTAACTCGCGACAAGTTGATTGACACGCAAATCAATGAACTCGGTAACTTGTGCGCCCATACGCACTTCATTGGGAAGGTCGTGATGGTTTATGACTCTCGATTGATACACCACCGGTTTACTCAAATCCGCTGGTTGCTGCGTGTAGTCAAGATCGCTCACCTTGAGTCTTTTTGCTCGATGCACGTCGTACCACTTATCTTCGTTTGTGTTGTGGTATCGAACAAACGCCACAGCGTCATAGCTAGTCATTGGTATTGCGCTGTAGATGTCGCCATCGGCAAACCACCCCACATCACGTTCAAGCGGCTGATACACCTTCAAGCCCGCCTCTGTGGCGCAGAGTTCTTTAAACCGGTAGTAGCCTTTGATGTTGTCTGCAAAAAACAGCCCGATTGCCAGCGCAATGCAAACAGGCCAGACCAAGATTTTGAAAACTTTTCTCATTGTGGTGTTCATCATTTTTCCCTTACTGTGTTGTCGTGACGCTCATAGGAGATTCATTAAATCTAGCTTGGGCCATTGCGTAACGGGCGCATACAGAAGTGGTCCGACGAATTTGAACAGTAGGATAAGTGGAAATCCAAGCGATTTTGAATGCTCCGGCGCAAGCCGGGCGTATTGGAACTTTCACTATGAAACTGAAGAAGAAGACCACAGTCGCGCGC
>JBIIYT010000030.1:0-12273 GCA_044346675.1 Rhodoferax sp.
TGCCACGAACGTGGTCAGCCCGTTTTGGTAGGCACGACCTCGATTGAGAACTCTGAGATTATTGCTAAATTGCTAGAGGCAGAAAAGCTGCCTCACCAAGTGCTTAACGCCAAGCAGCATGCCCGCGAAGCAGATATCGTTGCGCAGGCAGGGCGATTAAAAATGATCACCATCGCCACCAACATGGCGGGCCGTGGAACCGATATTGTGCTGGGTGGCAGCTTGGAAAAAGCGATCGAAGCCATTGAGTCGGATGCCACATCGGACGAGCCTACGAAGCAAAGCAAAATTGAACAGGCGCGCGCGCAATGGGCTCTCGAGCATGAGCAGGTAAAGGCTTTGGGCGGTTTGCGCATCATTGCCACTGAGCGGCATGAATCGCGCCGCATTGATAACCAGTTGCGCGGCCGATCAGGCCGCCAGGGCGATCCTGGTTCGTCGCGTTTTTATCTGAGTCTAGATGACGCTTTGATGCGAATCTTTGCAGGCGATCGCGTCAAAGCGATCATGGATCGCCTGAAGATGCCTGATGGAGAAGCCATCGAAGCCGGTATCGTCACCCGCAGCATCGAGAGCGCGCAGCGCAAGGTAGAGGCGCGCAACTTTGATATGCGTAAGCAATTGCTGGAGTACGACGATGTGTCCAACGACCAGCGCAAGGTGATTTACCAGCAGCGCAATGCTATTTTGGACGCGCCAGATTTGAGTGCCCAGATTGCTTCACTGCGGGAAGGCTGTTTTGCAGACCTGACGCGTCAGTACATCCCTGCAGAATCGGTAGAGGAGCAATGGGACCTATTGGTTTTGCAAAAAATATTGTCGGATGAGTGGCAGTTAGACCTGGACTTGCAAAAGCAGGTTGCAGATGCCAACGCCATCACCGACGAAGAGCTGTTATCAACTGTGGTGTCTGCAGCCCATGCATTTTTTCAGTCTAAGGTGGATCAGGTTGGGGCAGAAAACTTCACCCAGTTTGAGCGCATGGTACTGCTTAGAACCATCGACAGCCATTGGCGCGATCACTTGAGCGCCTTGGACTATTTGCGTCAAGGTATTCATCTGCGGGGCTATGCACAAAAGCAGCCCAAGCAGGAGTACAAGCGCGAAGCGTTTGAGCTGTTCGGGCAATTGTTGGACTCCGTGAAGAACGAAGTCACGAAAGTGCTGATGACTGTAAAGATTCAATCCAACGAGCAATTGGAGCAAGCGGCAGAAGATATCGAATCCCGCGGCGAAAGCATTGCCAATGTTTCTTACACTGCGCCTAGCGAAACGGGTGAGCCCCAAACGACCTTCGATCCGGCCACTGCGCGTGGAGCGCTGGCCAGCAGTGCTGGCGAGGTGCCACGGGTTGGCCGCAATGAGCCTTGTCCCTGCGGAAGCGGGAAAAAGTATAAACACTGCCACGGCAAACTAGCCTAAATATCCCTATGCCAGTCAATTTGCCTGCCCCCAATCCAGACGCACTTTTTCCGATAGCGGGTGTACGCATCGGTGTTACTGAAGCCGGTGTGCGCAAACTCGGCCGCAAAGACCTGACCGTGGTTTTATTGGATGAAGGCGCTAGCGTGGGTGGCGTTTTTACCCAAAACAGGTTTTGTGCCGCGCCGGTGCAAATTTGTCGTGAACGCTTAGCCGAAGGTGCCAATGTGCGCGCCCTGCTTATCAACACGGGCAACGCCAATGCAGGTACCGGAGCCGATGGTCTGGCGCGTGCACGCAGTACGTGTGTTGCTCTAGCCAGCCGCTTGGGGCTGGAGCCAGAACAAATCTTGCCGTTTTCTACCGGCGTGATCATGGAGCCGCTGCCGATTGAGCGTATTGAGGCAGGGCTTGATGGTGCCCTGGCAGATGCTGCTCCCGACCACTGGCTGCGGGCGGCGCAGGGCATCATGACCACTGATACCGTGCCCAAGGCCTTTGGTGTCCAAGTGGAGCTGGATGGGAAGCTTATTAGCATCACAGGAATCAGTAAAGGCGCCGGCATGATCCGGCCCAACATGGCAACTATGTTGGGTTTTATTGCCACCGATGCGTGTGTGAGCCAAAGCGTCATGCATCAATTGACATTGGAGCTGGCCGAAGGCTCGTTTAACCGGGTCACAGTGGATGGAGATACTTCCACCAACGACTCATTGGTGGTGATCGCGTCCAACAAGGCCGGCAACAAGATCATTGAGTCGTTGACCTCTACAGCGGGAAAGATACTAAAGGCCGCAATGTTGGAGGTAGCTACTCAGCTTGCCCAAGCCATTGTTCGCGACGGTGAGGGGGCCACCAAGTTCATTACCGTGAAGGTCGAAGGGGGGCGCAACGACGAAGAATGCCGTAAAGTGGCCTACGCCATTGCCCACTCGCCTTTGGTGAAAACTGCTTTTTATGCCAGTGACCCGAATTTGGGCCGCATTCTTGCTGCCGTAGGATATGCGGGCATTGATGATCTGGATCAGAGTGGCATTGAACTCTTCTTGGATCGGGTGCACGTGGCAACCCAAGGTGGTCGCAATCCTGTCTACCAAGAAACAGATGGGCAGCGGGTGATGAAGCAAGCTGAAATAACTGTGCGTGTCCAGTTAGGTCGTGGCACTGCCGCTCAGACGGTGTGGACCTGTGATTTCAGCCACGAGTACGTCACCATTAATGCGGACTATCGCTCTTAGAAAGCGCTGCCCTCATGGATGATAAGTTGGCCTTGTTTTTGGAGCGCGCCGAGCAATTCATGGTGCGGGTCGAGGCATCATTGCCCCAGACTATGGCCCAGCCGGATTGGGGTGCATCGATTGCGTTTCGTTATCGCAAACGCAGCTCAGGGCGGAGTGTGATTGAGCCAGTACGTCATGTCAGTGCGATCTCTCTTGACGATTTAAAAGAGATCGACGCCCAAAAGGAAAAAATCCAGCGCAACACAGTGCAATTTGTTCAGGGCTTGCCCGCTAACAATGTGCTGCTAACGGGTGCCCGTGGCACGGGCAAGTCTTCGCTGATTCGGGCGTGCTTGCATGCCTATGCGGCACAGGGTTTGCGGCTCATCGAAGTAGACAAGACAGATTTGGTGGATTTGCCTGATCTGGTGGATATGGTGGCCGCGCGTCCTGAGAAATTCATTATTTTTTGTGATGACCTGAGTTTTGACGAGGGAGAGTTGGGGTACAAAGCCCTGAAGTCTGCGCTGGACGGATCCGTAGCCGCGGCCACCCCCAATGTGCTGATCTACGCCACCAGCAACCGCCGCCACCTGTTGCCTGAATACATGTCAGAAAATTTGACCTATACGCATACCGAAGATGGAGAGGTTCATCCGGGTGAGGGGGTCGAGGAAAAGGTCTCTTTGTCGGAGCGCTTTGGTCTGTGGGTCAGTTTTTACCCATTTAATCAAGAAGAATACTTACAGATCGTGGCGCAGTGGCTGCTCGCTCTGGGGGTTCCCTCTGAGGCTATACCCGCTACGCGGCCCGAAGCCTTGGTCTGGGCATTGGAGCGGGGTTCACGCAGCGGGCGTGTAGCGTGGCAGTTTGCCCGAGATTTTGCAGGTAGGCATCCTTCTTCGCCATGAGTTCTAAGCTATTGATTGCCGATCCGACGGCTGCTAGACAGGGCGGCATGGACCGTGGGGCGGTTGAGGTGGCAGTGGGGGTGTTGGTAAAGCCCGAGGGTCATTTCTTGTTAACCTCGCGACCCCAGGGGAAACCGTACGCGGGCTACTGGGAGTTTCCTGGGGGCAAGCTTGAACACAATGAAACCGTAGAGCAAGCCCTGCGTCGAGAACTGCAGGAGGAGCTTGGCATTGAGATTGCCAGCGTACACCCTTGGAAGATAGAAATGGTGGACTATCCACATGCATTGGTGCGTTTGCATTTTTGCAAAGTGTTTGAGTGGACTGGTGCACTCCAAATGCGTGAAGCGCAGTTGTTTTCTTGGCAGCAACTACCTGTAAAGGTGGCACCTGTGTTGCCAGGAACCCTGCCAGTGCTGCAGTGGTTTGCCCAAGAACGGGGCTTTATGGGCGCTATTGCAACTTAGCTTCGCCAAAGAACTCGTCTTGCGGTGCGGCTTCTGTAGGTACGCGAAACGCTTCACTGGCCCACGCACCTAAGTCAGCGGCTTTGCACCGAGGGCTGCAAAACGGTCGCATAGGGTTGGACTCTGCGTAGACGCTGTCGCCTCCGCAGCTAGGGCAACGAACGATCTTGGTGTCCACCTGCTTTGTGTCGTCTTGCATTTAAGAGCACAAAGTTAGTTCGAAAGCCGCGTCTTCCTGGGTAGAGTGCAAGCGGTCGTCGTCACCATGTTGCATCAAACGAATGGAGACCATGAGGCGGTTGCCACTTATCTCGGGAATCAAATTGAGTGCAGGATCGAGACCAATTCGAAGCAGTTGAAATGTTCTGCCTTGGGGTAGATTTTGCTGAAACTGCCCGCCGCCCGCGATGACCTTTTGCGGAGCACCAGAATCTCTCAAAAGTTTCAGAAGTAGCGCGATGGCTTGGGCCAACGGGGCCAGCGTAGCAGCCCAGCGCTGTAGATCCGCTTGGCGCGCTTCAGCGCTGTGGTGCTGCCAAGCGAAATATGCGGGCAGGTCAAATTCACAAGTGCCACCGGGAATTCCAATACGGCTTCTGATGCTCATGAGCCAGTCGTTCTCGGTCAAGGCTTGCCCGGCTTTTCCAGGCAAGCCATTGAGCGTCTTAAAGCAGGCATCGAGCTGTGCGATGACCTGGTCTAGCGTTGCTTCCGCAATGGCCGGATTGCCTCGGTAGCTATTGAGGATTTGTTTTTGTTTTTCGAGGTCGCGCAGTACGTCGGACTTGAGATCTGCGCGGGCACCTACATCCATGACTTCAAAGATGGTGGTTAAGGCGAAGTGGTGATCCAGTGCATCGGAGCGGGGTATCAACTCGAACAAACTCAGGAACAGGCGCTCCAATCGCAAATAAGTGCGAATGCGCTCGTTAAATGGGTATTCGTAGAGTATCACGCGGATTTTTCCAGTGCCCGAATCATAGCCCGAACTTGGCAGATATTTCACGTACTAGCTCCGCCAAATGCGCTCTAGAGACGCCATCGTTAAAAACGACCAGATCGGCGATGCGAAGTCTGTCTGAGCGGGAAGCTTGGCAAGACAATATGCGCTGGACCTCCACGGGGCTTAGTCCATCGCGCTGGGTAATCCGGTTTACCTGGGTAGATTCTAGGCAGTCCACCACCAAAATCTGGTCCAGCAACCTTCGCCAATGCCCGGACTCTAGTAGAAGCGGTATGTCAAAAACGATACAGCGGGCCCCCTTGTTTTGGGCAACTTGCGCTTGTTGCGACATTTCTACTTGAACGATCGGATGAACGATTGCTTCCAGTCGGGCCTTGGCGCTTGGATTTGTGTAAATCAGGTCGCGCATCTTTGGCCTATCCAAGGCCCCATCGGCGGTGAGAAAGTGGGCTCCAAAGGCTGCGCGCAGCGGCGCGATAGCTATACCATGAGGCCCCGTGCTTGCCCTGGCAATGGCATCTGCGTCAATGATGTGGGTACCTTGGCACGCTAACAGATCCGCCACGGTGCTTTTGCCACTGCCCATGCCACCGGTTAGGCCCAGTCTATGCATGCTCTTATCCGGCCGCTTAGCCGAATGGAAACATGAAAGGAGCCCATTGGGCTAGTCTGCTGGGCCCAATAACAAACATCAATAGGCCAGCACCTGCTAGGAAGGGACCAAAGGCAAAAGGGATGTCTTTGTGCGCCAGACGGCCTACAAGCAGGAAAAGCCCCCCAAAAACAGAGCCTACAACCGAGGACAGCAGCACGATGGCGAGCAGGTTCTGTGCGCCGAACCAAGCCCCCAGCGCTGCTAGAAGTTTGAAATCTCCATACCCTAAGCCCTCTTTGCCGGTGACAAAGTGATGCACGTGATACACCGACCAGAGCGAGAGGTACCCGAATACTGCACCCCAAACCGCTGACTGCAGGCTGATATTCGACCCCGATGCTGCAACCATCAATCCGAGCCACAGTAGTGGGTAGTTCAAATCATCGGGCAAGAGTTGGGTATCAAAGTCAATCAGAAACAGCGCAATTAGGAGCGCGCAGAACGCAGCCCATGCCAATGCTAACCAAGTGGTGCCGTGGAGGGACGCCGAAAAGTAAAAAAAAGCCCCTGTTAATAGTTCCACCGCGGGATAACGCGCACTAATCGCGTTGCCGCACTTTGAGCAACTCCCGCGCAGCGCGAGATAGCTAAACACGGGAATGTTCTCGAACCAGCGAATCTGGTGTCCGCAGTGTGGGCAACGCGAGCGTGGTACTACCAAGTTGAAGGGCTCAGCGGCCGAAAGCTCTTTTCCCGAAAACTCTGCACACTCTGCCGCCCAACCCTGCTCCAGCATCCTCGGCAAACGGTGCACCACCACATTGAGAAAGCTGCCAATCAGCACGCCCAAAATGCCAAAGAGGGTGGCATCGACCCATGGCAAGCCTGAGAACATCAAACGACCTCGCCCAGTTTGAAAATAGGCAGGTACATGGCTACCACGATGCCGCCAATGACTACGCCCAGCACGACGATGATGATAGGCTCCATCAAGCTTGAGATACCAGCCACCATGACATCCACCTCCTCTTCATAGAAGTCTGCAGCCTTGCCAAGCATGTGGTCGATGGACCCCGACTCTTCTCCAATAGCGCACATCTGCAACACCATAGAAGGAAACAGGTTTGCGTTGGTCATGGCGGCAGTAAGTGAGGTACCGGTGGAAACCTCTTGCTGAATCTTTAGCGTGGCTTCGGTATAGACAATGTTGCCTGCTGCGCCGCCTACCGAATCTAGCGCTTCTACGAGTGGTACGCCAGCGGCAAACATCGTGGATAAGGTTCTGGTCCAGCGGGCGATGCAGGATTTTTCTACCAAGGGGCCAAAAACAGGAAGCTTGCGCATCAACCTATCCATAAAGGCCTGCACCGCGGTGCTGCGTTTCCACGCCTGTAAGAAGTAGTAAACCCCACCAAATATGCCGCCAAAAATAAGGTACCAATATTGGGTAAAAACTTCGCTCATGGCAATCACCATCAACGTGGGGGCTGGTAGGTCTGCACCAAAGGAGGTAAACACAGATTTGAAAGATGGAACCACAAAAAGCATGATCACAGCCACCACTACAAACGCCACGATCAGCACGGTAATGGGGTACATCAGTGCGGATTTGATCTTGGCCTTAATGGCCTCTGTCTTTTCCATGTAAACCGCTAGGCGATCAAGCAGTTGATCCAAGATGCCAGCGGACTCACCCGCCTCTACGAGATTGCAATACAGGTTGTCAAAGTAAATCGGGTATTTGCGAAACGCCACGCTCAGCGAGGTGCCGGTTTCTACATCAGTGCGAATGTCGTTGAGCAGTTTGGTGACGCTAGGGTTGGGGTTGCCACGCCCCACAATATCAAAGGCTTGCAACAAAGGCACCCCGGCTTTCATCATGGTTGCGAGTTGGCGGGTAAAAATCGCCAAATCTTTGGGCTTGATGGACTTGCCCGAGCGCATGCGGCGCTTTTTGATCTTGCTGGGGGTAACACCTTGTCTGCGCAAAAGGGACTTGACCTGGTTTTCCCCTGCGGCGCGAGTTTCTCCGCGCACCTGCTTGCCATTGCGGTCTTTACCTTCCCATTCATACACGGCGTCTGCTGAAGCATTCGCCTTACTTGCTGTCGCCATAGGAGCCTCTCGATTCTGTTTATAGGTTGGTCACAGCCAGCACTTCTTCCAACGAAGTGAGCCCTTGTTTGGCTTTGTGCAGGCCGGATTGCCGCAGCGAACGCACACCTTCGGACTCAGCTTGCTTGGCAATATCCAAGGCACTGCCATCTCTCAAAATGATGTCTTGAATTGCTTCCGTGATAGGCATCACTTGGTAAATACCGACACGTCCTTTGTAACCGTTATTGCACATAGAGCAACCCACAGCGCGGTAAGGTTTCCAACTGCCGTCCAACTCGGATGCATGGTAGCCCGCATCCAGCAGCGCTTGATCCGGGACATCCGATACGGCCTTGCAGTTGGGGCACAGCCGACGCGCTAAGCGCTGCGCAGTGATTAAGATGACGCTGGATGCAATGTTAAAGGGCGCTATGCCCATGTTGCGCATGCGGGTGAGGGTGGCTGGCGCATCGTTGGTATGCAGTGTTGACAACACTAGGTGCCCTGTTTGGGCTGCTTTGATGGAGATGTCGGCCGTCTCAAGATCTCGAATTTCACCCACCATGATGATGTCGGGGTCTTGGCGCAAGAACGACTTGAGCGCAGCGGCAAAGGTTAGCCCTGCCTTATCGTTCACGTTGACTTGGTTGACCCCGGGTAAGTTGATCTCTGAGGGGTCCTCTGCGGTGGCAATGTTTACACCAGGCTGGTTCAAGAGGTTGAGGCAGGTGTACAGAGAAACAGTTTTTCCCGAACCCGTGGGTCCCGTTACCAAAATCATTCCGTAGGGGCGACCAATCGCACTGAGCAAGCGTTCTTTTTCTTCTGGTTCATAGCCCAAGGCGTCAATGCCCAGTTTGGCGCTGCTGGGATCCAAAATACGGATCACAATTTTTTCACCAAACAAGGTGGGCAAGGTGCTTACCCGAAAGTCGATGACCCGGTTGGCCTCCACTTTGAGTTTCATCTTCCCGTCTTGAGGAACACGCTTCTCGGAGATATCCATGCGCGAGATCACTTTGATGCGGGAGGCCAGCTTGTCTTTGATTGCTATCGGTGGGCTCGCAATTTCGCGCAATTCACCGTCAATACGGAAGCGCACCCGGTAGTTGTGCTCATAGGGCTCAAAGTGCAAGTCAGATGCTCGCATACTGAACGCGTCCATGAGCATTTTGTGCAAAAACCGAACGACGGGCGCATCTTCAACCTCAGATGCGCTCGCGGCCGCTGCACTGTCGGTATTGACCTCGTCCATGGACTCGTCAAACTCGAAGTCGCCCCCAATGATGTCTTCCATGGCCTCTGCGGCCGACGTAGTACTAGCATCGACTAGCTTGGAGAGTTTGTCGTATTCGGCAATAACCCAATCCACCCCTAATTGGGTCGAAAATTTGATCTTTTCTGCCGCTGATTGGTCTGAAGGGTCGGCGGTGGCCACCATCAAACGGTTGCCATGTTTGCTCAGCACGACAATGCGGTAGCTGGCGCAAATTTTTGGATCGAGTAAGTCTTTGGGCAGACGTTGCGTATCTAGGGCCGCAATATCCACTAAAGGGACTGCAAATGAGACCGACAGGGTGTGCGCGAGATCCGAGGCAGATACCGCGCCTGACCCCACCAGTTCGGCAATAAAACTATTTTTGCCGGCTAGTGCTTTGCGGTAAGTCTCCTCGGCAGACTTTTGCCCAAGTTTGCCAGCGGCTACCAAAGCGCGGCCCAAGCCCGGAAGAGCAATGGGGGCAGCATCACGATTTAGAGTGTCAACAGAAGCCATAAGCGCCAGAGCATATCCTATGCAAAGTGAACCCCTCAATCATCGTTGATTGGTAACGCAAAGTAAATTGGTCGGGGTGAGAGGATTCGAACCTCCGGCCTCTACGTCCCGAACGTAGCGCTCTACCAGGCTAAGCTACACCCCGTGGTGCTTGCCCAATGCCCCATCAAATCAGTGATCCCTCACAAGCAATTGGGACGCCAATTCTATCAAACTGTCTCGGTGCAAACCCGCAGGCAAGCGCTGCGCGCAAGCCACAGCGCGCAGCGCTTCTTGTTGCGCGGCGCTGCGGGCCACCTCCAGTGCACCGGTACTTTTCACGATGGACACGACTGATTCGAGCATGGACACTTCGCCGTGCTCAATGGCTTGGCGAATCGTAGCGCGCTCCTGGGGTGTCCCCCGCTGCATGGCGGCAATGAGCGGCAGTGTTGTTTTGCCTTCGCTCAAATCATCACCGAGGTTTTTGCCCATGACGGCTACATCCCCGGTGTAATCCAGCACATCGTCTATGACCTGAAAGGCTGTTCCTAAGGCTTGACCGTAATCAGCGCAGGCAGCTTCCATTTGCGAGTCCGCACCGGCCAAAACAGCGCCGACACGCGCGCTGGCTTCAAACAGCTTGGCGGTTTTTGAGCGAATAACTTGCAAATAACCGGCTTCGTCCAGTTCGGCGTTGTGCATGTTCATGAGTTGCATAACCTCGCCCTCGGCGATCACGTTGGTCGCGTTCGACAAAATTTGCATGATGTGCATACTTTGCGCTTCCACCATCATTTGAAAGGCGCGCGAATAGAGAAAGTCGCCCACCAATACGCTGGCAGGATTGCCAAATTTGGCGTTGGCGGTGGCGTTGCCTCGGCGCAACGCTGACTCATCCACCACATCGTCATGCAGCAAGGTGGCGGTGTGGATGAACTCCACTACGGCCGCCATATTGAAACGTTGATCGCCTTGGTAACCTAAGGCCCCACAGCATAAAAGCAATAGCGCTGGGCGCAAGCGTTTGCCGCCAGCGCCAATGATGTACTGAGACACGCTGCTAACCAAGGGAACGCCCGATTCAAGTCTTTGGGTAATCACTTGATCGACCCGACGCATGTCTTGTTCGATGATGGAGAGGCCTAGCGGTGGGCCGGGTGGGTTGACGTGCAAGACTTTGGACCAGATGGTTGTTGTGTGGAAAGATTATAGAAAGCTCTCAGGCAGGCTGGGGCTGCATGGGTGGCAATACTTGCAAGATGTGGCTGCCATGTTATACTCGCAGGCTCTGTAAAAATTCGTTTGCAGATTTCCAAGTCGAAGAGGTCAATATGTACGCGGTCATAAAAACTGGCGGAAAGCAATATCGGGTTGCAGCTGGTGAAAAAATTAAAGTAGAACAGATTGCTGCGGATGTAGGCCAAGAGATTGTGTTTGATCAGGTTTTGGCAGTCGGCAACGGCTCCGAGCTTAAGGTTGGCACACCCTTGGTGTCCGGCGCAACAGTCACCGTCACGGTAGTGTCGCATGGTAAGCACGACAAAGTGCGCATTTTCAAAATGCGTCGTCGTAAGCACTATCAAAAACGTCAGGGGCATCGTCAGCAGTTCACTGAACTGCAAATCGGCGCCATTGTGAGCTAAGGAACCAGGTCATGGCACAGAAAAAAGGCGGCGGCTCTACGCGAAATGGGCGCGATTCCAAGCCCAAAATGCTCGGTGTGAAGACGTTTGGTGGTGAGCTGGTCAGCGCTGGCGCGATCATCGTACGCCAACGTGGAACCAAATTCCATCCCGGTACCAATGTGGGTATTGGTAAGGACCATACTTTGTTTGCCTTGACTGACGGCCATGTGTCGTTTGCGGTCAAGGGTGCGCTGAACAAGCACACGGTGAGCGTGACTGCAGCCTAATCTGCAGTTGTCTCCCCACACAAAACCCTGCGCTCAACCAGCGCGGGGTTTTTGTTTTCGGCCCACTGCGTTTAACTTCACTTCGCGAAGTTAGCCTACAACGCAACCCGCAAACGGGTTGTCATCTGGGAAAATAGCACCATGAAGTTTGTTGACGAAGCCTACATTGACATCTCTGCCGGAGATGGTGGCGCTGGCTGCGTCTCGTTTCGGCATGAAAAGTACAAAGAGTTCGGTGGCCCCAATGGGGGCGATGGTGGCCGTGGCGGTCACGTGTTTGCTGTGGCCGATCCCAATTTGAATACGCTGGTGGATTACCGATTCTCCCGCCGCCACGAGGCCAAGCGTGGCGAACACGGCATGGGTTCTGACATGTTTGGTGCCGCGGGCGCCGACATCACCTTGAAGATGCCAGTGGGCACCATCATTACCGATGCTGAAAGCGGTGAGGTTCTTTTTGAGTTGCTCACGCCTGGCGAGGTGATCACCATTGCCAAAGGGGGAGACGGCGGCTTTGGTAATTTGCGTTTCAAAAGCGCCATTAACCGTGCGCCACGTCAGAAAACACCGGGCTGGCCAGGTGAAAAGAAAGAACTCAAGCTGGAGTTGAAGGTGCTGGCGGACGTGGGTCTGCTGGGCATGCCCAACGCCGGCAAATCCACTTTTATCACTGCAGTGTCCAACGCTCGTCCGCGCATTGCCGACTATCCCTTTACGACTCTACACCCCAATCTGGGCGTGGTGCGCGTGGGGCCGGAGCAAAGTTTTGTGGTGGCTGATTTGCCGGGTTTGATTGAAGGCGCTTCCGAAGGCGCGGGCTTGGGCCATTTGTTTTTGCGCCATTTGCAGCGCACCCGCCTGCTGTTGCACATTGTCGATATTGCCCCCTTTGACGAAGGCATTGACACCGTCGCCCAAGCCAAGGCTAT
>JBIIYT010000293.1:0-3747 GCA_044346675.1 Rhodoferax sp.
CGCAGGCCAATTACTCTTTCAGCACCATATCGATACACAGCACCGCAGCCATGATCAAGATGCGCTCTGACGCATCCGCACGCACGGTGTCTGCAATGGTCAGCATGTAATTGTCGGCGCTGGTGAAAAGCTCTTTGCCCAAGCCAGACCATTTTTTGGAAACAGCCGCTAGCTCTGTATTGCCCTTCAAAAAGCGAAAATCCCAGCTGGTCCACTTGCCTTGCAGCGTGCAGACCTCCTCGTCTTGCGCATTGAGCACTGAAAATTTTCCGCCAATAGTAAGCAATTTTTGTTTGAAAGTGCCCACCAAGAGACCGTTCTCGTCAAACACCTGCACGCTAGAGCGCAACAGCGAAATACCGCGTTGAATGGACAAGACTTTCTGGCCCTCTGGTGTGCTTACCTCCACATGAAACGGGGTCATGCGTTTGAAGTCGGTAAAGCGCAGCAGTTTGGTGAAGAGGCCTAAGTTGGGCTCTCTGCACTCCATGATTTTTTGATTGCTGGTGGGGTCAAAAATATCAAAGTTGTTGGCGGCCTTGAACATGCCGACATGTTCTTTGACGAAAAACAAATTGCTGCGAAGTACTTGGTGCATGAATTTCCCCTTTTTTAATGTCAGACCTAGGATGCTACCTGCACTTGGTTACGCCCTTGCCGTTTTGCTTGGTACAGTGCCGCATCTGCGCGCTTAAACCAGTCATGCCAGGGCTCTTCGGAGCCCAGTGCCGCCACACCCACGCTGATGGTGATGTGGCCCACCCATTGCAGCTCAGTAGCAGCCAGCCCTTCGCGCAGCCGCTCGGCCAAGAGCGTGGCGGTGTCCAGCGCCGTGTTGGGGCACAAGACCAAAAATTCTTCACCACCCCAGCGCGCAATAGCGTCTGACACCCGCAGCGACAGCTGTATGTGCGCCGCCAGCTTAACCAACACCTCGTCGCCAATAGCGTGGCCAAACTGGTCGTTCACAGCCTTGAACGCATCCACATCAATCACCAACATGCTCAAGGGCTGGCCATAGCGGCGGTGGCGGTCCATCTCGCCCACCAAGGTCTCTTCCATGCGGCGGCGACTCCACAGCCCGGTGAGCAAATCGGTGCCCACCAGGTGGTTGAGTTCAAGCAGGGTTTTTTGCAGCTCTTGGTTGGTGTGCTCGGTCTTAATTAGCTGGGCTTGCAGGCTTTCTTGCGCCATTTGCAGTGCGCCGTATACGCTGCGCTCATCGGAAGTGCGCTTGGAAGGGGCCAAGTCGCCTTTGGCCAGGCGCAGCATCTCGCGGTGCAGCTCGGCAGGTTCGGCCCCCAGCATGTTGGAGATGCGCCGCCCTACGGTAAAAAACAGCACCAACGCAATGGCAATGCACAGCCCCGCCACTATGGACAACACCCACACCATGCGCCGCTTGGTGGTGGAGAGGTCCATAAATCTCGCATCGGCCCAAGCGGAGGCAATGGCCACAGTAGCATCCACCCCCAAGCGGTGCGCTTCATACAAAGACTGCAGTTTGGCAAAGGCCGTTTTGGCTTGGGCATCTTGCCCGGCCAATGCCAGCGGCATCCAGGTGAGCTCTAGGTGAGCCCAGTAAGCGTCAGCATGGGTTTTTTCCTCACCCAGCAAAGAGGCCAACACCGCGCCATCCACCGCTTGGCTGTGGGCCAGCCAGTAGGTGTTTTGCATGTCGTAGCGTTGCTTTAACGCTTTGAGCTGCGTTGCAATAGCGGTGCGTTTGGCCAGTGGCGCATCCAACATTTGGTAGGCCAGCAGGTGGGGCTCTACCAGGTACAAAGGCGGCGGCAGTATGTCGGCCACGATGTCTTTGCCCGTGCCCATTTGGTAGGCCGACAGCTCCATGCTGCGCAGCCCAATGTGCCCCATCACCAAGAGCGCCAAAAACCCAGCCACGCAACTTGCCACCAAAAGCCAGAGGTTGGCTTTGATGGAGCCTAAGAGCGAATTCCAAGACGTGGCCACGGGCACCTCCAGCGGGAAAACCGTGCACAGGGCGGTGGAGAATTCCACCCCAGGGCATGATTTTTGGGTCGCTGATTATAGGTGCGCAAAATTTCCCCTCCCCGCACTGGCCAGCACGAAGGCGTAGATGGTGCTCTTGGCACTCCCAGTGAGTAGTGCTTAGGTCAACACAAGCGGGGCGTTGGGCAACTCGTTCACCCGGTTTTCTGGTGCGGGAAAATGCTGCCCAATGAGGGTGGCAATGGACGCAATGCCCGCCAAGGTGCCTGCTTGAAATTCGGCTTTCGCAAAGGCAACTTCCATGTCGTGGCAGATGGCGCCCCAAGGCGCACTGCCGGTATGCGCGTGGATACCTCTGTCGGCAATGATCTCTACCGCCCGATCGGCTAGCAGTACGTAAATCAAAACACCGTTGTTGCTCTCGGTATCCCAAACGCGCAATTGCGAAAACACGTCGATAGCCCGCTCGCGCGCAGTTTGCCCACGCCACAGCGGGGCACCCTCTAGGCTGGCCTCCACCACAAACCGCAGCTCGCCCACATGCGTGCGCTCGCTGGAATGAATGGCCGCTTCAATGGCCGCCAAACACGCGCTAGGAAATGCGCGGCCCACCTGCCAATCCAGAAAAAACAGGTGCTTGAGGATGCGTTGAATGTTCATCACTACCACCTGCCCGAGGCACCGCCGCCGCCAAAGCCGCCGCCACCGCCTCTAAATCCGCCACCACCCAACCCGCCGCCACCACCAAAGCCACCACGCCCGCCACCGCCCAATCCACCCATGCCATGCAGCATTCGCGTGCCGCCCAGCGCGGTGACCAACATGGCTGCCACGCCCGCCAATACCGATAGAAACAAAGTGCCAATCAAAAACCAAGCCACTAAAGACACGGCAGCACCGGTCATCAGCGCGCCCGTAACTTTGCCGAAAACGCTGCGCAGCACACCGCCCACTGCCAGGGCCACAATCAAAAGAAAGGGCAGCAGTTGGCGCACATCCGCGTTACCGTCTGCGGCCCGGCTGTTGGGGGCAGGCAGGGCCTCGCCATTGACCACCTGAATGATTTGCCCCACCCCAGCCTCGATACCACCGAAATAGTCGCCCTGCTTGAACCGGGGCGTGATGGTCTCGCTGATGATGCGTTTGCTGGTGATGTCCGAGAGCGCACCCTCCAGGCCATAGCCCACCTCAATGCGCAAGGCGCGGTCGTTCTTGGCAACCACCACAATGGCGCCATCGTCCACTTTTTTGCGCCCCAGTTTCCATTGCTCTGCCACGCGCAGGGCAAATTGCTCGATCTCTTCAGGCGCTGTGGTGGGCACGATGAGCACGGCCAGTTGGCTGCCCTTTTGCGCCTCGAACGCCGACAAGGTTTGCTCCAGCGTGGCAAGTTGTTGCGGTGTGAGCGTTTTCGTTTGGTCGGTGACATGTCCCACCAGCGGGGGCACCGCCACCTGGGCTGTGGCGGCGCATGGCGCCAGCAGCGCCACTACCAGTACTGCCGCCAGCATTGGCACCAGGCCCGTGGCTGCGCACAAGCGCTGCGCAGCCCTACTAGAAATCACTTGGCTGCCCCAGTCGCAGGGCTCTGCGGCGCGGGCGCAGGAGTGTCAAAACTAACGGCGGGGGGCTTGGCAATTTCTATCTCGTTTTCTACCGTGAAGTTGGCTTTCTCTTTGTAGCCAAGCACCATGGCAGTGAGGTTGGCGGGAAATGAGCGCACCGCCACGTTGTACTCTTGCACCGACTTGATATACCGGTTGCGTGCCACGGTGA
>JBIIYT010000031.1:0-12168 GCA_044346675.1 Rhodoferax sp.
TAGGTAGCTTGGACATAAAAACCTTCTAGGCAACGATAATTTTATTCATTAATGCAAATGATATCGATTCTCATTTACAATGCAAATAAATATTACAAGCTTTACTTTTCCCCCAGCCAGCCAAACCGAGTGTGCCCACTGCGGATTCAGCCAGCCAGCAACTTACTGAACTCTGTACAAGCATGTCAACACATCAAAAATTGAAGCAAAAAAGGCCATTGCCGCATACAGCTATCGCGCTACCAGCTATTAAATTAATAGCAACTACCTCGCAAAAACTCCCCCTAGGGGCCATGCTTTTTATGGGCACCTTCAGCAGCATGGCGCAGCAGGCGCCCGCCCCTGTTGAGGAAACCAAAACGCTCAAACCCGTCATCGTGAAAGAGCGCGCGGAGGCAGAGCAAGGCATAGACAGCCTGCGCACCACCACCACGGGCATTGGCAAGGGCACCCAAAAGCTGCGAGACATCCCCCAGTCCGTAACCGTCGTGACCGAAAAGCTCATTGACGACCGCAACCTCGACACCCTCAAAGACGTGCTGCACAACACGGCGGGCGTGACCTTTCAGGCAGCTGAAGGCGGGGAAGAAGACATTCGTCTGCGCGGCTTCTCGCTGGCCCAGACGGGCGACATTTTTGTAGACGGCATGCGCGACCCGGCTTTTTACGAGCGCGACACCTTTAACAATGACCGCATAGAGCTGCTGCGGGGCTCCGCCTCCATGCTCTTTGGCCGCGGCTCCACCGGCGGTGCGGTCAACCAAGTCAGCAAGCAACCGCACACGATGGACGAGAGTGCAGTAAGCACCACTTTAGGAAGCTACGGCTACCGCCGTGTGACCACAGATGTGAACGTGCACACCGGGGAAGACGCAGGTCTGCGCATTACCGGCATGGCCACTAAAGCCGATAGCAACGGCGCAGGCAGCCGCATAGACAAAAAAGGCGTGGCGGCAGCTTATCGGTTTGGCATAGGCACCGCCAACGAGTTTTCGGTGGGCCTTTATGCGCTGGACAACAACAACGGCATCAACTACGGCGTGCGCTGGATAAAGCCCACATCGACTGCGGCCACGGCCACCAGCACTATTAATGAAAGCCTAGCTCCGAACAGTTACTACGGCATGGCCAGCGATTACAACAAGGGCACCGCCCAACACCTGACCCTAAGCCACACCCACCGCTTTGATAGCGATACAGAACTCAAAACCAGCGTGCGCAAGGGCCGCTACACCCGCGACCAACGCGCCACCTTGTGGACCATGGCTGCGGGCACGGGCATCAACAATTTTTCTGACAACACGGTAATCACGCGGGGCGCGCAAAACAAGATTCAGGACCTTGACTCCACGTATGCCCAAAGCGACTACAACACCAAGTTTTCCGCCTGGGGGGTCAAGCATGAAGTGTTGGCCGGGATAGACGTGGCCGACGAGGGAAAAAACGTATACACCGCCAGCGGCGGCCCTACCCGGCCCAGCACCTTGGTGGGCACACCGGATGACGGCGCTTGGATAGACGAAGCAGCCCGAAACGTGACGCGCTCTAGCGCCTTTAGGGCCGACAACGTGGGCCTGTACGCGCAAGACATGGTGCAGGTTGCGCCAGCGTGGAAGGTCTTGGGCGGCTTGCGTTACGACCGTATGCGGGGCAACTTCGAAACCATCAACACCGCTGGATTAATCACCAATAGCTATGCACAAACCATTGGCGACTGGAGCAAACGCCTAGGCGTGTTGTACCAGCCCAGTGAGCTGAGTTCCTTCCATTTTTCCTACGGCACCTCATTCAACACCTCGGCGGACACGTATTCATACAGTGCGCTCAGCGCCAATACCCCGCCGGAGCAAAGCAAAAACATTGAGTTGGGAGCCAAGCTGGATTCAGCCAACAAAAAGTTCACGACCCGGCTGGCGATCTTCCAGTCCACCAAATACAACGAGCGCAACACCGATCCCGTAACCGCCAACGGGCAATTTTTATTGTCAGGGCAACGCCATACCACGGGCCTGGAAATCGACGTCAGCGGTCGGCTCACATCCAAATGGGACATCTTTGGCTCCTACATGTGGATGCCCGATGCCGTGATTGACGTATCTAACTCTCTGGCCAATGGTGCCCGCGAGGGCGAACGCCCGGGTCTGATGCCCATCCACAGCGGCACAGTGTGGAGCACTTACCAGGTCACACCAGCCTTGCGCGCCGGTGGCGGCATCAACTTTCGCAGCGAACAGTCTCCCGCCACCAACCCCGGCTTTATGGCACCAGGATATGCCACGTTGGACTTGATGGCCGAATACAAATTCAGCGAACGCTATGTGATCAAGGTCAACGTGAGCAATGTGCTCAACAAGCTCTATGCGGATGCGCTGTACACCAGCTTCTATGTGCCCGGCTCGGGGCGCAACGTCCAAGCCACCATGAACATCAAGTTCTAAACCACCACCGCCCACCTGCTAGCCACCGCCATGCTGCTGCACCTGCCCAACATCCTGTCGCCTGAAGAAGTACACCAAGCACAAGCCTTGTTGGCGAGCGCGCCTTGGGGTGACGGGCGTGTGGGTGCAGGCGAGCAAGCCCGCCAGGTCAAAAACAATGAGCAACTTGACCACGACTGCAGTGCGGCACGGGGCGTGCGCAAAATGGTTTTGAGCGCACTGGAGCGCAACCCCGCATTTTTCTCTGCGGCCCTGCCCAAGCGCATCTTCCCGCCACGCCTAAACCGCTACGGCGGGCAGAGCAACGCTTACGGCAAGCATATTGACGGCGCAGTGCGCTACATGCCAGACACAGGCCAGCGGGTGCGCACCGATGTATCGTGCACCCTCTTTTTGTCAGACCCCCAAAGCTATGACGGGGGCGAGCTGTGCATTGCCGACACGTTTGGCGAACAAGCCGTCAAGCTGCCCGCAGGCCACATGGTGCTGTATCCCGGCACCAGCCTGCACCAGGTCAAACCCGTCACCCGGGGGCACCGACTGGCCTGCTTTTTTTGGATAGAAAGCATGGTGCGCAGTGACGAGCAACGCAGGCTACTTTATGAACTGGACATGAACCTGCTAGCACTGCGCACACGCCACGGCGAAACCGATGAGACCACCGCTCTCACCGGCGTGTACCACAACCTGCTGCGCATGTGGGCAGATACCTGAATTCCTGAGCCTCATGAACCGCAACATCGCCACCGTTATCAGCGTTGTGCTCCTGCACTTAGGTGCGCTATGGGCACTGCACACTGGATTGCTGCACCGGCTGGCAAGCATCATCGTGCCCGCCCAGGTGTTGATCCAAATCAGCCCCGCACCCAGCAATGCACCGGATACAAAACCTGAACCGCAAGTGAAGCCACAAGCCAAATTGCTGCAAAAAAATGCACAAAAAGTGCCTCTGGCGCAGGCGGGTCTTGCGCAAGAAGCTCCTAAAACAATAGCACCCACATTGCCTATTACAAGCCCTACAGAACAGCCAAGCACTCTTGCAGCAGCGCAAGCCACGCCGCAACCCGCCGCAACCGCAAGTGCAGCCCTCTCCAGCACGGCACCTAGCACTGCCCCCTACATCGCCCCTGCCCCGCCCAAAGTAGAGCTGCCCTCCAGCGACGCAGACTACCTGAACAACCCCAAGCCGCACTACCCCCCCATGAGCAAGCGCCTGGGGGAGCAAGGCAAGGTGGTGGTGCGCACCCTCATAGGCGCAGACGGCACAGCGCAGCAAGCCGAGATCAAACAAAGCAGCGGCTTCGAGCGCCTAGACCAAGCGGCATTGGCCACCGCACTGCGCTGGCGCTACGTGCCCGGCAAACGTGCCGGCGTGGCACAGGCCATGTGGTTCAACGTACCTTTTCAATTTTTACTGGAGTAGTTATGGATTCTCAACTTGGCTTGTTATCAATGTGGACCCAAGGCGATGGGGTTACCAAATCAGTCGCACTGCTGCTACTGGTCATGTCGCTTGCGTCATGGATGGTTATCCTTATCAAAGCGCTGGACATTTTCAAATACAAAGGCTTGGGCCAGCGCACTGAAAGTTTTTGGCACAGCGAAGACTTTGCCAGCGGCTTAACCCAGCTAGGTGCCCCAACGGCCTCCCCTACCAGCAACCCCTTTGTGCAACTGGCCCAAGCGGGCCATGAGGCCACAGCCCACCACCACAGCACCAAAGCCCAGTTGCACGACACGCTAGACATCAGCGACTGGATTAGCCGCGCCCTGCGCAACTCCATCGACGACAGCACCGCGCGCTTCCAAGCAGGGCTGGCCATATTGGCATCGGTGGGCTCTACCGCGCCGTTTGTGGGTTTGTTTGGCACCGTTTGGGGCATTTACCACGCGCTCATGGGCATTGGCGCAGCGGGCCAGGCCACCATCGACAAAGTGGCCGGCCCCATTGGCGAGTCCCTCATCATGACCGCACTGGGCTTGGCAGTGGCCATACCCGCTGTGCTGGGCTACAACGCCTTGGTGCGGGGCAATAAATCGATACTCACCAAATTGAACCGCTTCGCACACGACCTGCATGCCTACTTTGTGACCGGCGCACGCGTCAGCAAAGGCGACACCCATGCGGCTGGCGACAGCAAAGTCGTCCCCATGAAAAAAGCGTAATCGGGGAACGCAATGGCATTTGGAATACAGGAAGCGTCCTTCGAGGACGACACGCCGGTGATGAATGAGATCAACATGACACCACTGGTGGATGTGATGTTGGTGCTGCTCATCGTCTTCATGATCACCATTCCGGTGATGAAACATGCGGTCAATGTAGAACTACCCAAGGCAAGCAGCCAGCCGCAAAACGTAAAGCCCGAAACCATACAGCTCAGCGTAGACGCACAAGGCAGCTACTTCCTGAACCAGAACCGGGTCACCGAGCTGGAACTGCCGGCGCAGCTTGCAGCAGAGAGTGCCAAAGACCCCCAGCCCGACCTGCACATCCGCGCCGACAAAGCCGTGCGCTACGAGTTTGTAGCCCAAGCCATGGCCGTGGCCCAACAGGCGGGCCTGCACAAAATTGGCTTCATTACCGAGCCGAAGGGTAAGGAGTAAATAGGGTGAGCACGGCCCATCCTGCAACCCCACCCGCTGCACCTGTGCCGGGCGCTGCCGCGCCCACGCATGCGCATGCGCAAGAGACCGGGCTGGCAAAAAATCATGGCGTGGTGCAATCCAGCGACCTGCTGGGCCAGCAGCAAGCCATCTTGATTGAGCACAATGGCCAGCGTTACCGGCTGCAAGCTACGCGCTCGGGCAAACTTATATTGACGAAATAGTTCGAAGTCAATTTATTGCACGCACAGGTCGATAGCAATTCGGTAACATCAATCAAATATTTCGACTGTCTTTGTGACACATAAAGATCGGGGTCCGGATAGGTGTCGAGTCACAAAAACAGAGTTCAAAAACACTTTGTAACTAGAATACAGTTACAAATTTTATTGAAGTGGCTATACTTCTATGTCGAAACACGAAAAGTTACTGAGTAAGTTACAAAGAGCCCCGCCGCCATCTGACTTCAAGTGGTCTGAGCTGCGGACACTTTTAATCCACTTGGGTTACACACCGTTAAACAACAGTGGATCTAGACGCAAGTTTTTTCATCAAGACAGCGGTGCGGTTATTTGCTGCCACGAGCCGCACCCTCTCCCAAACGTCGACAAGGGTTGCATTGTCGACGTTGTGCAGCACCTTAAAAACTATGGATTCATTAAATAAGCCATGACAGTCATGAAATACAAAGACTTCGAAGGAAGTGCAGATATTGACTTGGAGACCTTGGTTTGCCGGGGGAAAATTCTGCACATTGATGACCTTGTGACCTACAAGGCAAACTCACCAAGCGAACTTATCCAAGAGTTTCAACTAGCGGTCGATGACTATTTGGAGACTTGCGCTCAACTGAACAAAGCACCTCAAAAGCCATGCAAAGGGCAATTCAATATTCGGGTAACACCCGAGCTGCACCGCTTAGCGCAACGACGCGCCACTCAAGATGCAACCAGCCTGAACGCTGTCGCAACCAGTGCACTAGAAAGTTATTTAAAAGCCCCTGTACAGGAGGCCGTCGCCACCCATCAGGACTATTTAGAAACTGAAACGCCTTACTCCGCGGCGACAAACGTTGTAAACATAAGTGATGCGCTGATTAATAAGATCCACACAAATTTGCCTCTACAAAACGCAAGCGGTTCACCAAGCCTGACCGTAAACATCCCACCAATGGATCAAAAATATGCCCACTAAACCAAAGCCCAAGCTACTTGATTCGACAGTAGTGCGCTTTTACATGGCTGAAGACTTCCGAGAAGAGAAGGACGGCAAAGTGTCAGCAATCAGCCTATTCACAGAACCAAGGGTTCTTATGCAGATACCCTCAACTCATCCAGATCCGACGCCCGAGAGTCCAGCGGCATTGCATTCAATGTGCTTTTTGTTCAATGTTTCCAAGGCTCCAGCAGGAGCATTAGTTTCTATTGATCTTGAGAGCCCTAACGGTAAGCAAACGGTATTAACGTCTAAATCGATGCCCGAAATTCCCGTTGTCGGCGGCTCTGCAAACTTTATCCTACGGATGACACCGTGTTTTGTGCACGCCCTAGGAGAGCGGACGTTTATTGTTACCGTTAATCAACGTGAATTTAGGTTCAATTTCCTCATTGAACGCCACAGTGCTTCGTTCTTGAAATCTGGAAATCTTCCTCCAATACAAAAAAGTTCGAAGAGTAGGGCCAAGACGACGATGAAATAACAGCAGCCCCTCACGAGTCAATCGCCAGATGCTTACAACCCCAGCGCCGCAATCCCCGCCTTTGCAATCTGCGCATCTTCCGTGGACTTGACACCACTCACCCCCACAGCACCGATGCAATGGCCGTCTTTCATGATAGGCACACCACCTTCGAGCATGCCTTGCAAAGCTGGCGCGCTCAAAAACGAGGTGCGCCCGCCGTTAATGATGTCTTCATAAATCTTGCTTTCGCGTCGCCCCATAGCCGCAGTGTGGGCCTTGGCCGGGGCAATGTGCGATGAAATAGCGGCCACCCCATCTAGGCGCTGAAACCACAACAGGTGGCCACCGTCATCCACAATGGCAATGCTCACCGCCCAGTTGTTTTTCAAGGCCTCGGCCTCCGCCGCGCTGGCGATGGCTTTGACTTCGGAGAGTTCAAGTACGGGTTTTGTTTTCATGATGCAGCAATCTGAAATAAGAGTGAAGGAGAATAGAAAGACGCAAGCATAGCGCCTGCATACCCACTCTAGATCGGGCATTGACACCCGCCAGGGCACAACAGCCCTGCGAAAAAAATGGGCAATCGGAGCAAAATGGCCCTAAACGACTTGATAAACCCTAAAATCGCTGCACCTACCCTTGGTAGTTTTTTAGGAGATTTCACTATGACCGATCGCGCAACCACCATGGGCTCTAGTTTGGGCTATGGCATCTCTGCCGAGCAGCGCAACAAAGTGCTGCGCAATACCTATTGGCTGCTGGCCTTGAGCTTGGTGCCCACTATTTTGGGTGCTTGGCTTGGGGTGGCGACCGGTATCACCCAGTCTCTGAAGGGGATTGTTGGGTTTGCCGTGATGCTTGGCGGCCTTATTGGCTTCATCTACGCCATTGAAAAAACCAAAAATTCTGCCGCTGGCGTGCCGGTGCTCTTGGGCTTTACCTTCTTTATGGGCCTCATGCTCTCGCGCCTGATTGCCATGACGCTGGGCTATAAAAATGGCGCCGATTTGGTGATGACCGCCTTTGCAGGCACTGCAGGCGTGTTTGTCCTGATGGCCAGCTTGGCCAGCGTCATCAAACGCGACCTGTCGGGCATGGGCAAGTGGCTGTTTGTCGGCGTAATCGTTTTGTTGGTGGGTGGTGTGATTAACATTTTTGTGGGCTCCACTGCCGGCATGATGGCACTGTCTATGGCAGCGATCGGCATTTTCAGTGCGTACATGTTGTACGACATCAAGCAAATTATTGACGGCGGTGAGACCAACTACATCTCTGCCACCTTGGCTTTGTACTTGGATATCGTTAACGTATTCCAGAGCCTGCTAGCCTTGCTAGGCATTTTTGGCGGTGAACGCGAATAAGCCCGCACCAAACCCTGAACTAAGGCCCTTTTAGGGCCTTTTTCTTTGTCTAGACCGTGGCATCGCGCATCAATAGAAGGCAAAATTTGCCGATAGTCATTACACCTACTATGCGGATTCCATGATTTCACGCCTAACCCCACTCGTCCTTGTGCTCGCACTGGTCCCACCCCTTGCCGGGTGTGACATTGCCGCGCTACTGGCCGACCCCAAAGTGGCCCAGCGGGAGGCAGACGCCAAGGCCATAGGCGGGGCCTGCCGCTACGGTATGCGCAGCATTGAAGACTGCTACGCGCTCAACGCCAAGGCGTCCAAGTCGGCGGTGTTTGCTGGCTGGAAAGAGATGGACCAGTACATGCGCGACAACAAGGTGGACGGGGTGGCCTCCAAAATGGACGCCGTTGAAAAGTCTGATGAGGCGCAGGCCAAAGAATCGCAAAAAGAGCCGCCTAAAGACAAGCCTGCCCCCGAACCCAAACCTAAGGGCAAGCCTGCGGATGAGAAGCCCAAGCCCTAGCTCTACGTCACCAAACTACTCCACCAAGTCGAACACCGCAATGCTCTCCACGTGGGCGGTGTGCGGAAACATATTGACCACCCCCGCCGCTGAGCAGCGGTAGCCGCCCTGCTGCACCAACACCCCCGCATCGCGCGCCAAGGTAGCGGGGTTGCAGCTTACGTACACAATGCGCTTGGGCGGTGTCCAAGCCCCGCGCAGATCAGGCGATTGTTGCAGCGCTGCCAAAGCCTGCACCAAAGCAAACGCCCCTTCGCGGGGGGGGTCTACCAGCCACTTGTCGGCAGCGCCATCGGCAGTAAGGATGGCTGGTGTCATCTCAAACAAGTCTCGCGCTACAAAAGTAGTAGCCGCTAGCGGACATCCACTTTCGGCCAGCGCCTTATTTACCTCCAAATTTTCAAATGAGCGCTCTACCATAGCCTCGCTCCCCTCCACTCCCAGCACCTCGCGCGCTTGGGTGGCTAGGGGCAAGGTGAAGTTGCCTAGACCACAAAACCAGTCAATCACCCGCTCGGTCTTGGCCACCTGCAACAGGCCCAAGGCGCGCGACACCAGCACCCGGTTGATGTGCGGGTTGACCTGGGTAAAGTCGGTGGGTCGAAACGGCATGGTGATGCCAAATTGGGGCAGCGTGTAGGCCAGCTGGCCCGTGGTGTGGCCTGGCAATTCATCTAAACGCTTTACCGTCTCTGGCCCCTTGGACTGCAACCACCACTGCAGGCCCGGGCGCTGGGCAGCAAACTGGCGCAATCGGGCTAGGTCGGCTTCAGTCAAAGGCACCATGTGGCGCAGCACCAATGCGGTAACGTCACCCGCCGCAGCGCCACCTACGTTGCCACCCACATCGCCAATAGCCAACTCCAGTTGCGGAATTTGCTCCACGGCGTCCATAGACGCAATCAGCGCGCGCAATGGCATGAGCATGGCGCTCACGTGCGGGGCCAGCACATGGCACTCTTTCATATCAGCCACATAGCGGCTCTTGCGCTCGTGAAAGCCAATCAGCACCGCGCCTTTTTTGCGCACATGCCGCACCGACAAGCGCGCTCGGTAGCGGTAGCCCCAGGCCGGACCTTCAATGGGACGCAGCACGTTGTCGGCCTTGAGCTTGCCGATATGCCCTAGGTTGTCTTCCAGCACCCGCTGCTTCACCGCTACCTGGGCGCCTGCGTGCAAATGCTGCATCTTGCAGCCACCACACGAGCCTTCATGCAAACCAAAGTGCGGGCACGCCGGGCGCACCCGCTGGGAAGACTCTTGATGAATCACCGTGAGCGTGCCTTTTTCAAAACTGCTCTTGCTGCGGTGTATTTGCGCACTCACCACCTCAAAGGGCAAAGCGCCATCAATAAACACCACCTTACCGTCGGGTTTGTGGGCTACGCCTTGGGCTTCGAGGTCGAGGGATTTGACCCGCAGCCAGCCCTCGGGCAGGGGCTTGTCGCTAGACGTTGGGGCGCCAGCTTGGGTGGCTAGCTCTGGAGAGGGCTCTTGGGCCAATTCTGGTGAAGGGGCAATTATTGTTTGGTCTGTCATACCTGAATTGTCTCAGGTGTCAGCCCTTGCCTACGCGCACCGCGAACACCCCCGGCCTGTTACATCAAGGAATCGCGCTTAATGCCGCTGCGGGCAATGTGCCTCTTGAGCTTGTAAATGGCTTCGTTTTGCACTTGGCGCACGCGCTCGCGCGTCAACCCTAGACGAATGCTGAGCACATCCAAGGTTTCGGGGTCGCGGTCATGCAGGCCAAAGCGGCCTTCCAGCACCTCGCGCTCGCGCGCTGACAAGGTGGCAATCCACTGCTCCAGCAGCTCATCTACTTCTCGGGCTTGGGTAATGTCTTGTGGGTCGAGTGCTAACTCATCTACCAAACCATCGCCCAAGGTTTGGTCGCCATCGATGTGGTTGAGCGTGGCATCCAGCGAACGGGGTGTTTCGGCCATGGACAGCAGGTCTTGCACATCGTTCACGTCGCGCCCCAGCAGGGCCGCAATGTCGTCTACCCGGATACCCTCAGGCCGCTGGGCTACCAGCGCGGCGTCGTTTTCTAGCGCGCGGCGTGCGCGCAGCACATGCTGCAACTCGCGCACCACGTTCACCGGCAGGCGTACAGCCCGGCCTTGGTACATCAGCGCCCGGTCTACCGACTGGCGTATCCACCACGTGGCATAGGTAGAAAAGCGAAAACCCCGCTCGGGCTCAAACTTGTCGATGGCGTGCATCAGCCCTAGGTTGCCTTCTTCAATCAGGTCCGATATGGGCACACCCCGCCCGGCGTAGCCCTTGGCAATGCTCACCACCAGGCGCAGATTGTGCTCAATCATGCTTTGGCGGGCTTCAAAGTCACCCGCGCGGGCGCGCGTAGCGGTTGCAAACTCTTCTTCGGCGGTAAACAGCTCGGTGCGGCGCACGCCGCGCAGGTAAACCGCTAAGGCATCTGAAGGCTCATCGCTCGCGGCGCTGGACGGTACTTCTTTGGCCAAAGACTCCAGCTCACCGTCCGCCACCAATTCGATAGCGGGTTGTGCATATTCGCTAGGCCCCTGCTCGCCATTGGGGTCTGGCAGACCGCCCGCATGGGCATGATCTGAATCTTTGTTGTTCAAACCATGCACAAGGGGCTTTTTCATAAGGTCAGCGCTTATTTGGCGGGCAGGTATTTGGCGGGGTCTACAGGCTTGCCTTGGCGGCGCACCTCAAAGTGCAGCTTCACCCGGTCGGCATCGGTATTGCCCATTTCGGCAATTTTCTGCCCTTTCTTCACCACCTGGTCTTCTTTGACTAGCAAGTTTTGGTTGTGGGCATAGGCCGTGAGGAAGGTGTTGTTGTGCTTCAGAATAATGAGCTTACCGTAGCCACGCAGGCCCGAGTCAGCGTACACCACTTTGCCGTCAGCGGCAGCCACCACGGCATCGCCTGCATTGCCTGCAATATCCACACCTTTGTTTTTCACCTCATCAAACCCACTAATCACTGCGCCATTGCTGGGCCAGATCCAGCCTAGGTCATCATCGCCACCGGAAGTCGTGGCTACTGCTGCGGATGGAGTGGTGCTTGCAGGGGACGGTACTGGCGTAGCCACCGGACTGGCCACTGGTTTGCTAACTGCAGGCCCTGTGGCTACGGGGGGGGGACTAACCGAGGGAGAGCTTACCGGTTTTGCCACTGCAGCAGGCGCACCAGCAACCGGTGGCACCACGCGCAAGACCTGTCCAATTTCAATTTTGTTGAGATTCTCCAAGCTATTCCAACGGGCAATGTCCTTATGGCTTTGCCCAGTTTCTAGTCCTATCTGAATCAGCGTGTCTTGCGGCTTGACCGTGTAGTAGCCCGGCTTACCCGCATTCTCAAAACCTGGGGGTTGCTTCACAGCCGTAGTGCGCCCATCCATCCCCACTGGATGGCTGCCCTGCGCACCCCTGTCTTCTACGGGTGCTCGGTTAGGCGACTTGGAGCCGCAGCCCGACAAGCCCAACACCAGCGCTACAGCCAATACCTGCGCGCATTGAAGCGGCCAACCGTGGGTGCAAAAAAAACCAAACATAGAAACTTCCCTTCAAG
>JBIIYT010000294.1:0-3741 GCA_044346675.1 Rhodoferax sp.
CAACTATGTGAACCAATTTGGGCCGTTTTGGGCGGAATTTTTTTCCACGCTTAGCCTCTACAACGTCTACAGCGCGTGGTGGTTTCTCGTCATACTGGCTTTTCTGGTAATCAGCACGTCGCTGTGCGTGGCCAGAAATACGCCCAAAATTTTCACGGACTTGCGCTCTTACAAAGAGAGCATGCGTGAACAAAGCCTGCAAGCATTTGGTCATAAAGCCGAGGCACAGCTAGCAGAGCTGCCAGAAATTGCTGCACGCCGCCTAGGGCAATTGCTTGCTACGGGGGGCTGGAAAGTGAAGCTACAGCAGCGCCAAACCACAACGGGCACGGGCTGGATGCTGGCTGCCAAGGCGGGTGCGGCCAATAAGCTGGGTTACATTGCAGCGCATAGCGCCATTGTGTTAATTTGCTTGGGCGGTTTGCTCGATGGAGACTTAATCGTGCGCGCCCAAATGCTTTGGAGCGACAAAACGCCGTATGCGGGAGGGGGGTGGGTTGCCGACGTGCCAGAGAAGCACCGTTTAAGCGACCGTAATCCAACTTTCCGAGGCCATTTGCCAGTTGTAGAGGGCACCCAATCCAGCACCGCTAGAGTAAGTCAGTCCGATGGTGTGCTGTTGCAAGAGTTGCCGTTTTCTATTGAATTAAAGAAGTTTGTAGTGGAGTACTACTCCACCGGCATGCCCAAGTTGTTTGCCAGCGATATCGTCATTCATGACAAAGAAACCGGCGAAGCCATTGCCACCCGGGTGGAGGTGAACCACCCGGCTAGTCACCGGGGCGTGGAAATATACCAGTCCAGCTTTGAAGATGGTGGCTCTGCCGTCAAGTTTCGGGTTATTCCTACAGGGAGCCAAGGCACAGGCTCCGCCTTTGATTTGCAGGGTGTGATTGGCGGCTCCTCTCAACTCTTGCGCCCCAGTGGTGCGGCTACCGAGCAATTGACGGTGGAGTACACGGGGCTGCGCGTTATCAACGTAGAAAATTTTTCGGGAGAGGGTGCTGCGGGTGTCGATGTGCGAAAGGTGGACTTGCGCTCGTCTATTGAGGCCCGATTAGGCGCGGCCAATAAAACTACCACCAACAAACATCTGCGCAACGTGGGGCCCAGTGTGAGCTACAAGCTGCGTGATGCGGCGGGGCAGGCGCGCGAGTTCAATAACTTCATGGTGCCGGTAGACACCGGGGACGGGGTGCCCGTGTTTTTGCTGGGCATGCGTGAGCAGCCCTCAGAGCCATTTCGCTACATGCGCATACCGCCCGATGAGCAAGGCACTATGGATGAGTTTTTTCGCCTGCGAGACGCGCTGGCCGACCCTCGCATGAAGGAGCGAGCCGTCAAGCGCTATGCTGCCAACGTGGCTGGCTCTGCGCGCCCTGAACAAGTGGCCCAACTCGGAACTATCGCATTGGGCTTGTTCTCCGGTGAGCAGGCTCAGAAACAAGGCAAAGCTGGGGCGCAGGCGAGCGGGCTGCAAGCCCTGGCCGACTACATCGAAATCCAAGTGCCCGAAGCTAAGCGCAGCGAAGCGGGCGAACTTTTTGTGCGTATTTTGAATGGCACTTTGTTTGAGTTAGCCCAGCTCGCACGCGAGAAGGCGGGACTTAAGCCCTTGGTCAGCGATGAAAAAACACAAACTTTTATGACCCAAGCCGTGTTAGCGTTGAGCGATATTCCGCTGTATCCAGCGCCCGTCGTTTTGCAATTGACCGACTTTACCCAAGTGCAGGCCAGCGTGTTTCAGGTAGCGCGCGCGCCAGGTAAAAAGGTGGTGTATCTGGGATGTGCCTTATTGATTTTGGGGATATTTGCGATGCTTTACATCCGCGAGAGGCGTCTTTGGGTATGGTTGGAGCCTGCACCAAGCTCGGGCGAGTCTGGGGCGAGCACTTCGCGGGCTACGATGGCCATGTCCACCAACCGTAAAACCATGGACGGCGACCGCGAATTTGAACAACTCAAGACCAAATTGTTGGGCTTGAAAGGGGAATCTATATGAGCACTGAAACCATGCGTGCGGCCAGCACGCTCACCTTGAACGAAGGCTACTTTGCCAAACGCAATGTGCTGGATTGGCTTTTTGCCGCCGTTGTGTTGTGCGGTGCCATCTATGTGTATGTGTTGTATTCCGGGGCTATGGATGTGTATGAAAAAGGCATCTTGCTCGGGGTGGTGCCCAGTGCCATTGCGTTGGCTTGGTTTTGGCGACCCTTGCGGGTATTGATGCTCGTGGTGGCTGGCTTGTCTTTGCTGGCCATCTATTCCTACCAGGGCAGTTTGGAGCGGGCAGAGACCGTGTTTGGGCTGAAGTATTTCTTGTCTAGCCAATCGGCCATTTTGTGGATGAGTTTGCTGTTCTTCATGAGCACCGCGTTTTACTGGATCGGCGTTTTTGCCAAAGAGCGTGGCGCAGGCATGGACCTCATCGCCTCGCGCATGGTGTGGGTTGCGGTGACCTTGGCTCTGACTGGCACGATGGTGCGCTGGTACGAAAGCTATTTGTTGGGGGCGGATATTGGGCATATTCCGGTCAGCAATTTGTACGAAGTGTTCATATTGTTTTGTTGGATGACTGCCGCGTTTTACTTGTACTTTGAAGACCGCTACCAGACTCGTGCCTTGGGTGCCTTTGTGATGCTGGTAGTCAGTGCCGCGGTGGGCTTCTTGCTGTGGTACACCTTGGTGCGCCAAGCCCACGAAATTCAGCCGCTGGTGCCAGCGTTGAAGAGCTGGTGGATGAAGCTGCACGTGCCGGCCAACTTTATTGGCTATGGCACTTTTGCGTTGGCAGCGATGGTGGCGTTTGCCTACCTGATCAAACACCAAGCGAGCGAGACCCGTTGGTACAAGCTGGCCCCCTTGTGGTTATTGGGCATTGTGTTGTGTTTTGAGCCCATTGTGTTTCGTAAATCGGCCGGCTCTGGAATGAGCGACTACTGGGCGGTGTACTTTGGGGTGTCGGCCTTCATCGTGGCCGGCATCTTGTGGGGGCGCAGGCAGATAGCGGCCAAGCTGCCGTCGTTTGAAGTGCTGGACGATGTAATGTACAAAAGCATTGCCGTGGGCTTTGCGTTCTTCACCATTGCTACCGTCCTGGGTGCCTTGTGGGCTGCAGAGGCGTGGGGGGGGTATTGGAGTTGGGACCCCAAAGAGACTTGGGCTTTGATTGTTTGGCTCAACTATGCCGCGTGGCTGCATATGCGTCTGATGAAGGGGCTACGTGGTCCCTTTGCCGCGTGGTGGGCACTCGTGGGCTTGGCGGTGACCACGTTTGCGTTTATCGGGGTCAATATGTTTTTAAGTGGTTTGCACAGTTACGGCGAGTTGTAGGGCGCGTTGTAAGACGCCACTGCCTGTGGCGACCAATGGTTTCATCAGGAGGCTCCTATGTTGATCCGTACCAGTGCAAGTGGTTTTGACCATCCGGTTGCCAGCGAAATCACTTCCCGCTCGGTGTACGAAGGTCGGCGTGACATGCTCAAGCTCTTGGCGGCTGGAGCCGCCGGCACCACCTTGGCCAGTTGGGCTGCGAGGGACGCCTTGGCGCAAGTTGCGGTGCCAAGGCCTGGTAAATTGGCCGCGCTGAGCGCGCGGCCCTCTAGCGTGGCGGGTGCCATGACGATGGAGCGGCTCACCCCCTATAAAGACGCCAGCACCTACAACAATTTTTACGAATTTGGCACTGACAAGGGCGACCCTGCGCTGAACGCGCATACCCTCAAAACTACGCCTTGGTCG
>JBIIYT010000032.1:0-12138 GCA_044346675.1 Rhodoferax sp.
GCGCAGCAGGTTTATTCGGCCCCACTTTGGGTAAGCTGCTGGCCAATCTGCAAGCTGCAGGCTACAAGCCAGAGCAGGTGGACGACATTCTCATCACCCACATGCACCCCGACCATGTGGGGGGGCTGATGTCCGCAGGTGCCATGGCCTTCCCCAACGCCACGCTGCACATCGACAAAGCAGACACCGACTATTGGCTCAGCGATGCCAACTTGGCCGCAGCCCCTGAGGGCATGAAAGGCTTTTTCCAAGGTGCAATGGCCTCGGTCACCCCCTACGCCAAGGCGGGCAAACTCAAGCCCTTTCAAGGCGAAACCGAGTTTGCACCCGGCGTCAAATCACAAGCCGCCCATGGCCACACCCCGGGGCACAGCTTCTACACCGTGGAGAGCAAAGGCGAAAAACTCGTGCTGTGGGGCGACCTGATGCACGTAGGCGCAGTGCAGTTTGGCAAGCCCGCAGTCACTATCGACTTTGACACCAGCCGACCCGCCGCAGCCAAAGCACGCCAACAAGCATTTGCCGATGCCGCCAAAAAAGGCTACATGGTGGGCATAACGCATGTGGCCTTCCCCGGCGTGGGCCGTTTGCGCGCGACGGCCCACGGCAAAGGCTACGAGTGGGTGCCACTAAACTACTCTTCCCTGCAATAGCCTTGGCTCAATGAACCCCTTGCACAATACCGAAGATCGCCTCACCGAGCTGGAAATCAAAGCCACCTACGCCGAAGACCAGCTCGACCAGCTCGACCGCATCATCGTGCGCCAGCAGCAGCAAATAGACCACCTGCTGCGCGAACTGGCGCACCTGCGTCAACTACCCCAGCCGGGGGATGTGGGTGCGGCGCGCAATTTGCGCGATGAGTTGCCGCCGCATTTTTAGTGGTTAAGGTGTAATGCGTTGGCTAGCCCACCAGCCTCGCTGTCTGAGGGTCGTAAACCATATCGGTAATCGACCCATCCAAAATGCGCTGAACCGCTTGGTCAATGACATGCAGCGGTACCAAAAACCACTCCCTTGGCTTCACAGGCTGCCCGAAGCGGTCTTCAATGGATAAGTCAATTTGCGCCGCGCCAAAAAGCCGGTGAAAGATGCTCTCAAGCCGGGTACGGTTTAGATTGTGAAGCTTGTAAGTGGCCACAATTTCCACATCAGCTAGGAGGTAGGTCGCATCTTTGGCTGCTCCTGCAATGCGGGTCTCCACCTTGCCTCCCGTTACGCCTATTTTGTGAATCAACTCGCGGTGCGCAGCTACAAATGGATGGGCAGACCGGCTGCGCAAAACATAAATGGTGCCAGATTCAATATCGTCAGGCTCGGCCACGCTGCCAAACAACGGGCCATCATCGATACGAACAAGGCGTTGGCCCACAGGCGTGTTGCCGTCCGGGTAGAGCGAACGCGACAGTGATCGCAGCAAAAGATCGCTCTCGGTACGGTTGTCAAAAATAACGCGTAGCCGGGGGTTCTCTCGCCCGTCTTTGGTCTTGGTGCCTTCATTCATTTCGGCCACGTAAGCTATTTGGCCACCAATGATGAAGAAGTCACCCAGCTCAATGCTGGCGTTCTTCACAAATGGTTTGGTAAGCCATGTACCCAACTTCAGGCCCGCCGATGCCTCTTCAAACACGGGTTTGAAGTGCTCAAAATCTTTGCATGGCGTACGGTTGGCAATATCTTGCGCAGCCTTTATTTCAGCGTAGGGGCGCACATTGCGCAAAATGGTGATGTCGCCTGCGTACGCATCTTGGTGGCCAACCCCCAACTCTGCCAAGAGTGCGTCTTCGTCCAGCGCGTCCACATCTGTCTGAGCGTGCGCCGTTGTGGACAACAGGCCTGGGGCATCCAGCGCCCCTAGCAGCGCCTGCGCTTGTGGCAACTTGCGTAGCTGATCTAGGCGCACCGCATACAGTCGCTCAAAAATGTCACGGCCTTCGCCATGCAGTGGGGCGCGGCCATGCGTTTGGCAAAAGCGCAGGATGTCCTCAAAACCCGCAATGATGCGTTCCTCCTGCGGGGTGCGGCTGGATACGTTAAGCGGGGCAAGTTCCAGGCCAAGATCCGCCAGCAGCTCGTCTTCGTCAATGTCAGCCATTGCTTGCCCCAGTTTGTTTGGCTGCCAATTCTTGGGCCTTGTACCGGGCAAATGCGGCTACGCCTTGGGCCATGAGCTTTTCCCATGCATCCGCAGAGCTAATGTCGGGCAGGCGACCACGCTCCTTTTTGAAGTCTCGCGCGCGATTGGCCAGATCAAGCGCGTCATCGCGCGACATGCTCACTTTTTTTGCCGCAATGCTGGCCTGCACTTGGCGCAGCGAATTCTCATCCATCGCTTTAGCCAACACCGCATAGGCGGCATCAAACGGGTTGATACGGTCTATCAGGTCAATGTCTAGGTCGCGCACATTCACAAACTTGCGCACACCATCTATCAAAGACGTGTTGCCTTGCGCTGTGCTGTCACCTCCTGCACCCGCATCGTTTGCATCGGCCTGCGCCAAGGCCAATTTGGCCTGCTGGGTTACGTTCATAGCGGCAATGGCGTGCTGCCGAATGGCTTCTTGATCGGTATCACTCAACTCCGGGTAACGCTCGCGCACGATCTTGCCCATGCGCAACTGGGTTAGCTCTTCGGGCAGCGTGTTTTCTTTGTCAAACAGGCCGCGCTCCAGCACGGTCTTGTCTTGCAAAAAGCTGGTCACAACCTCATTCAAATCTTCCTTGCAAATGCGCGTTGCCTCGGGGGTTTGCGGCGTTGTCAGCCCGTTGATTTCTACGTGAATTTGGCCTGTGTCCTTATTCACCCCCATGTTGTGGCCACCCTCTTTGTAGCCGCCTTCACCGTAATCGAAGCCATCTTTGGGCCCCGTGTTTTTTGGCGTAAATTCATAGCGCGGGGCTAGCACCTGCTCCATCAGCAAGCTGGCAGAAATGGCCTTCAGCATGTCGTTCACCGCTTCGGCCACAGCGCCTTGCTCGGCAGTGGGCTCGGCAATCAGGTTGGTGAAGCGAGAGCGCTCTTTGCCTTTGGCATCGCGCGTGGCGCGGCCAATAATTTGCACAATCTCGGTCAGGCTGCTGCGGTAGCCAATGGTCAGCGCGTGTTCGCACCATATCCAGTCAAAACCCTCCTTGGCCATACCCAGCGCGATGATCACGTCCACATGGTCGCGGTTGTTCTTTTGCGCCGGGTCTTTCAGCGCGCCCAGCACGCGGGAGCGCCGGGCCGGGTCACTGTCATCCACCAAGTCGGCCACCTTTAAGGTGCGGCCATCATGGGCCAATACCAAGTGAAAGCCGGTGGTGGCATCAATACCCTTCCATTCGCCCATGCCGTTCATGATCTCATCTACCTCACGCTGCTTGTCCTTCAGGCTTTCGCGGGCATTCACATTGGGAATATGCACAATGGTTTTCAACGCTAGGTCTAGCACCTTGGCCACTGCATCCACATACGGGCCGGTGTAGAAAAAGTAGCCAATTTCTAGCGACTTGAGCCACTGGTAACCGTTAAGCTGCTCGTAGTAGGTGTAGGTAACCGTCTCAAACTTGGCCTCGTCTGCGGGTGACAGCACCGCCTCGCTATCGCCCCTAAAGTAAGACCCCGTCATGGCCACCAAATGCACCTTGTCGCGGGCAATAAAGCCCCCTAGCTGACTGCCCAGCTTGTTGTCGGGGTTGCTAGACACATGGTGAAACTCGTCAATGGCGATCAGGCGCTGGTCAAAGGCCTGTAGGCCCAGCTCTTCCACTGCAAAGCGGAAAGTGGCATGGGTGCAGACCAGCACCTTGTCGGCACTGGCCAAAAACTCGCCCACGGCCTTAACCTTGGACTTGGCTACCCGCACATCATCCGCCCCCGGCGCGTTGCACAGGTTCCACTGCGGGGCCACCTGCCAGTCCCATTCAAAACCGTGCTGGCTTAGGGGCTCATCGGCAAAGCTGGAGCCAATAGAGCGCTCGGGCACCACCACAATGGCCTGCTGCAAGCCCTGGTTGTGCAACTTGTCCAGCGCAATAAACATGAGCGCCCGCGACTTGCCCGAGGCGGGAGGTGATTTGATGAGCAAATACTGCTCCCCCCGCTTGGCATAGGCACGCTCTTGCATGGCACGCATGCCCAAAGCGTTGGCCTTGGCCGATGCGCCTGTACGGGCGGTGGCGATAGACACCGATGGCACGGTGTAGGCGTTGGTGGGGTTGTTTACTCTGGTCATACTCCGACTCGACTCACGGGAAATTGGGGCAAGGCCTTGTTCCAAGCGGCCATATTCATCACTGCACAGCCTGCAACGAAGGGCTTCTTCCAAGGCTGACCGTTAGCGTCAGCCACCGGTAACTGGCGCTTGAGCGCATCTGTGCGGGTAACTAGCTCGGCAGCAGACAGCGCGCTGGCACCGATCAACACCAGATAAAACACCGGCTTAGTAATTTGCCCCTTTGCCCACTCATAAAGCCAAGAGTCCCGGTACTTGGTCTTCAGCTCATCATCTATATGGCCGCTAAGGAACTTCTTTATAAATACAGCACTTCTTTCAGCAAGCGCTGCTGGATTATCTGGGTCTTTGAACTCAATAAAGAGCACCCGGTCATTCAGTTCAATAACAAAGTCCACCGCCTTCATGCAATGGCTCAATCGGTGCGTAGCCTTGTCATCAAACTTCTTGCCGCTTGCAGCAAGAGGCAAGGCGATTTGCAAGTTTCCCTCAACAAGCACTGTCATACCTTGATGCCCCCCAGACTGCGGCCAAGTTCGCGGTCATAAAGATCGCTGAATGTGCTGGCCACGGCGTTGGGATTGACACCCAGGTAACTATCGCTGGTATTTACGGAAACCGCGCCCGATTCATCTCGAAACAGCGACAGATACCGAACCGCATCATTCGCCTGCTTGCGCAGGTCAAACTCTTTGAGCAACACGTAGTTATGTGTCGTCAAAAAAACCTGCACATCAAGCCGCTGCAATTCAAGAATAACCTCTACCACCTCGCCTATCAGCGCAGGGTTCAGATTGGCTTCAGGCTCATCCCAAAACAACACCGAACCAGAAAGCAAAGTCCCATTCTGAATAAGTAGCCATATCAGTGCGAGCTTGCGCATACCCTCTGCAAGCAAAGTAAATTCAAGATCACCTTGCTTGTTTTTAAGGAAGAAGTGTTCCCCTTTGGAAACCACCTTACCATCAATGGCTTTTTGCAATGCGGTCAGCAAACGTTGGCGATCTCCATCTGTTGGCCCCATCAGTTTGGGTAAAAATGCACGTTTAATAATGTCTGTATACACCTCCTCAAACGCAATTTCGCGTTTGGCAGCGGTAGCCAGAAAACCGGGCGCATGGGCCAACATTTCTTTAACTGGTATGTAGGCGCTGGTAAGAGAGTCTTTTTTCCACCCAGCTTCACCCGTTACCCTGGCGTCTTCCGGCTTATTGGTGTGGTTGGAAAACTCCACCGCAAGCTTTGCACCACCTTGCCGCGTGACAAGCACCTTGGTTTTGACGCTGCCAGATTGACGGCGTGACAAGCGCCCCATTCGGCCTTCAAACGGGTTAAACACATTGCGTAGCTTGAGTGCGTAACCCTTTTCTTGGTCTTCACCGGCAGTGATTGCACAGGCCGCATAGAGAATTTTCAGCAAATGCGTCTTACCTGTGCCGTTGGCACCAATCACAACATTGATACCGGTAGAAAACTCCTGATCGAAATTGGAGAACGACGTGAAGTTATTCACCTTGATGTGGGTAATCTTGCTCACAGCACATTCTCCGATCTTGTAAATTTGGAATCATAAAGGTGCTAGCACCAAGGTGGCCTGGGTATTCTCGAAAACCGTTTTCTCTTGGCAAAGTCCGGAACGGCAAGCTCCGAGAAGCTCAGGCGGCTCTAACCTCGTTGAGCAAGTCAGGGTGACGATCTAACAGCTTGAATAGCTTGACCAAGGCCAGCGGCGGCTTGGTCTTGCCGTTTTCGTAACGCGAGAAGGCATTAATGCCACCACCGAAAATTTCGGCGGCTTCGCGCTGCCCGAGGTCTAGCTTCTTGCGCACGCTAATGATGAAGCTGGGATCAACAATGGCCGCGTTCACCTGCTTGTTGAACGCCTGCATCTCACGCATGACACGCTCGGTCTCCATCATGTCGGTAATGGACTCATCACAGGCAGGGCAAAAATCGGCCGTCACCGCTGGGATGGTGGTGGTTTCACCCTTGTAGGTGTAGGGAAGGTCGCGGGTGTCGTGGATTAGTTCCGCCGCGCCGCAAACAGGACATTTCATGGTTATAGCTCCTTGAAGGACACAATCAGCACATCATCAATGACCGTCAGTTTCAGGTACACATCGCCCGCCCGGGTGCTTGGGCGGTACACGTCCTGCCATACCGTGTAATCGGCATGCGTGGTCATGCTCTTATAAAAATCTGCTGGCGAGAGCGCCATCACCACCGCCAGCACGTCGGGGAGCTCCAACCCCAATGCAGTGGCGCCAAGCCTGGCTGAATGGGTCGCGCGTACTTTGCCAGCTTCGACAAAGGCTTTGACCACGGTCAGCTTGCAATGTGGTGTTGGCTTCTCCATGACTGCACTCTAACCTAGTTGGTTTTTATTGGCAAGTAGGTTAGTGTCAAGAAATTTCGCCACTTTCCGTGCCGGTTTAGCTTTATCTGTCGCCGCGCTTTTGGCCGTCATCTTCGTATACAGCTCAAACAGCTTTTCCAGCCGCTCGGTGTCGTTTTTGAAGCGGCGGCCTATGTAGATGCGCTCTAACACTTCGTCGTTGCGGGCGTGGGCGGCGCGCAGGTTGTCGGGCATGGTTTCGGGGTCGTACAGGTCGGCGATGGTGGCGGGGAAGTGCGCCTCGCGGGCCAGCAAAATGTTTTCGGCGCAGGCGGTGAGGTCGGCTTTGTTTTGCTCGGTGAGCAAGGGCACGGGGAAGGTGTTCCAGCCTAGGGTGTTGGAGTAGCGGTAGCGGGTTTCCAGCTTGCCGCAGACGGTGCCGATCCAGACGAGGTGCAGGCGGCTGGCGATGAGGGCCATGTTCCACAGGGGGGCGTCGTATAAAGCAAAGGCTGAATCAGCAATGATGGAGTTTTGCGGCAGCAATCCAATAGGCAAATAGCCCCTTCGCTCTGAACTGACACGAGGAACGATAAAGGCCAGTTTTTTCGATACGCCTTGCACTTGCCGAAACCGATGAGGAAACGATGCCGCTGGCCGTGTTTCTGCAGCTTTGCTGTTTGCTCGGAATTCACGTATCGCATTAACCCTCTTTGCAATTTCAGGAATTTCGCAAGCGGCAGCCTCCTCTCCATCTTCTATCCAAATGCAATATCGCTGAATGCCGCGAATAAATTCAGCAGAACCAAAATATGGCCGAATATAGGTGCTGGCCTTTGGGTAATTTGCTACGAGGCGATAAAGCGCGTCACTATCAAAAAAGAAATTTCCGTCGTCTGTGGGTTTATTTCCCCACACCATCGCAGCGCGGTCATTTGGCGTGCGGCTTACTTTCTCCACAATAACGTTGGGACCATGAACCATGTAGGCGTTTATGTTTTCACCACGTTTTGCAAATGACAAACCGGTTTGATCGTCAGAGTAAAGAACCCGTTCTGTATCGGTACTGGTCGACAATCCAATAATTGCTACTGTTACCCCTGCGTTATGGCTAGCGAGATTGGCCCATTTGAATGAAGTGTGTGCGAAGATAATTTTGTGATTGGTTGAAAATACTAGCGGCCACAACACAGGTACCTGTTCGCCCTGGCAGATTGAATTGGTTGATACAAACGCTGCAGTAGTTGGGGTGTGGACACCATAATCTGCAGCTTTCATAAACCAACCTGCCACATAGTCCAACGACTTCCAGTTGTTTGTGCGGCTACCAAAAATGCTTTGTAAGTCTGCCTTCTGCTCGCCCGTCTGCCACGTTGACCCTAGATAAGGCGGGTTCCCACAGATATACGTCTCCCCACCCTCGTTCTCAAAATCAATCTCTTTCTGGTCCAGCGGCGTGTTGAACAAGTCATCGCCCTGCACTTTCACCCCCGTGCCGGTAGGCGGGCAAATGCTCAGCCAGTCCAGCCGCAGGGCGTTGCCGCACACAATCCAGTTTTGTGCGTCCAGCGGCAAAAACTCGGCCAGCGCATCCTTTTGCCCGCGGTACATCACGTCGCACTGAAACTCGGCAATGATGAGGGCCAGCCGGGCAATCTCTGCCGGAAAGTCGCGCAGCTCTATGCCCCTAAAGTTGGTAAGCGGTATTTCGCTGCCCAGGTGCACTTCGCCCCGGCGTTCGTTGATAACGGCCTCTATGGCGCGCATCTGTTTGTAGGCAATCACCAAAAAGTTGCCACTGCCGCAGGCGGGGTCAAACACGCGAATGCGGGCCATGCGTTTGCGCAGGTTCAGGAGCTTGGCCCGGTTGTCGCCCGCTGCATCCAGCTGGGCGCGCAGGTCGTCCAAAAACAGGGGGTTGAGCACCTTCAAGATGTTGGGCACGCTGGTGTAGTGCATGCCCAGTGCGCCGCGCTCTGCATCGTCGGCCACGGCCTGGATCATGCTGCCGAAGATGTCGGGGTTGATCTGGCGCCAGTTGAGCGTGCCGGTGTGCAGCAGGTAGGTGCGGGCCATGCGGGTGAAGCGGGGCACTTGTGTGCTGCCTGAGAACAGGCCGCCGTTCACATACGGAAACCCATTTGCCCAATTAGGCAGTTTGGGCTGATCGACTGGGGTGAGATGCCGCTCGCCCACTTTGGTGTTCATGGCGCGAAACACGGCTTCCAGCACCTCATGGGTGTTGCTGCCGTCGCGCTCGCTCATTTGGTCTAGCGTTTGGGTGAACAGGCCTTGGCCATTAAAAATATCGGTGTCTTCGGCAAAGAAGCAAAACACCAGCCGGGCCATGAAGTGGTTCATGTCGGCGCGGCGCTGGGCGCTGGCCCAGTCGGGGTTTTCTTTCAGCAACTCTACATACAGCTTGTTGAGCCGCCCGGTGGCGCGCACGTCGATGGGGTTGTCTTTGATCTCCTTGATGGTGGAGATGCCCGCCAGCGGCAGAAAGAAGCCAAAGTGGTTGGGGAAGTCTGCGTAGGCGCAGGTAATGGTTTCGCCACTGGTGAGCTCTTCGGCCTCTAGGGTGTGGCCGTCGGTGGCCAAGATGAATTTGGCCCGGGCTTTGGTGGTGGCGGGGCTGGCGCGCAGGGCCTGGAGCATGTCGCCCACGCTGGCGCGGCCCTTGTCTGCATCGGCACCCGGTGGGCACACGGCCAGGTGGATGTTGTTGCGCAGCAGCACTGCGCCGGGCAGGTCTGATGCGTTGTTGTTGCCCGTGCGCAGGCGCTTGAGGGTGGTGTCTTTGTTGCCAAAGGCGGCCAGGAAGGCGAAGGGGAACTCCGCTGCGTCAAAAGGCTGGAGCGCCAGCTCTGAAATGGCTTGTTCAATTTCTACCGCGTTCATGGAGTGTTCTTGCCTAATGTCTGCGCTGCAGTGTACAAGCGCGCCAGCCGCCACATATTCGCCTCAAGAATATTGAAATTACAAAAATATAGTTTTCAACATATGGGATGCACTCTACAGTCCACCCCATGCATGATTTAGCGTTTGTGTTTGCGGGGTTTTTTGTGGGGGTGATTGTGGGTCTCACCGGCGTGGGGGGTGGCTCGCTGATGACGCCCATTTTGATTTTCTTCTTCGGCGTAAAGCCCTACCTTGCGGTGGGTACCGATTTGCTGTTTGCCGCCTTCACCAAGCTGGGCGGCACCGTAAAGCTGGCCCGGGCCAAGGTGGTGGATTGGCCGGTGGTGCTGCATTTGTCGGCGGGCAGTATTCCCGCCGCGCTTGCTACGCTGTATGTTTTGCACCAAATGGGGCCTGCCAGCCCCGAGGTGCAGCGCTTTATGACCACCACGCTGGGGGCGGCGCTGCTGCTCACAGCCGCGGCCACGCTGTACAAAGCCGTGCGCGGCAAAGCAGCACCCATATCGCTGGTAAAGGGCACCGAGGCACAGGCCACGCGGGCGCGGCACTGGAGCTTTCCTTTGCTGTTTGGTGCCCTGATTGGCACTTTGGTGACGCTTACCTCAGTAGGTGCCGGTGCCATTGGCGTGACGGTGCTGATGATTTTGTACCCCCTGCTGCCCTTGCCGCGCATTGTGGCGGCTGATATTGCCTACGCCGTGCCGCTCACGCTGGTGGCGGGTTTGGGGCATGCGTCGCTGGGCTCGGTGGACTGGCCGCTGCTGGCCAAACTGCTGGTGGGCTCGATTCCGGGCATTTGGGTGGGCTCGCATCTGATGTTCAAAACGCCAGAGAGGATAATTCGCTCTTTGCTTTCTGTGTTGCTGGCGTACGCTGGCCTCAAACTTATTGCTCTCTGATATGTACCAATACACTGAATTTGACCGCCAATTCATCCGCGCCCGTGCCGCCCAACACCGCGACCAGCTGGAGCGCAACTTGGCCGGCACCTTGAGCGACGACGAGTTTCGCCCCCTGCGCCTGCAAAACGGCTGGTACATCCAGCGCTACGCGCCCATGCTGCGGGTGGCGGTGCCTTATGGCGAGCTCTCTAGCGCCCAACTGCGCGTGTTGGCCCGCATTGCGCGCGAGTTTGACCACCCCAGCCGCGAAGTGTTTGACAAAGCCATTGGCACCCAGGCCACTTGGGGCACCACCCACCTGCCCGTGGGTTATGGCCACTTCACCACGCGCCAAAACGTGCAGTTCAACTGGATACCGCTGGACAAAAGCGCCGACGTGATGGACCTCTTGGCCACAGTGAACATGCACGGCATCCAAACCAGCGGCAACTGCATTCGCAACATCACCAGCGACGAGTTGGCAGGTATTGCCCCGGACGAGATTGCCGACCCCCGCCCTTTTGCCGAGATCATGCGCCAGTGGAGCACGCTGCACCCGGAGTTTGCCTTCCTGCCGCGCAAGTTCAAGATCGCTATTACCGGCGCTTCTGAGGACCGCGCCGCCACCCGTTGGCACGACGTGGGCTTGCACCTGATCAAGAACGAAGCTGGCGAGCTGGGTTTTCGCGTGCTGGTGGGCGGCGGCATGGGCCGCACGCCCGTCATTGGCACGGTCATTCGCGAATTCCTGCCCGCGCTGGAAATCATGAACTACCTAGAGGCCGTGGTGCGCGTGTACAACCGCTGGGGCCGACGCGACAATATGTACAAGGCGCGAATCAAGATTTTGGTGAAGGCCGAAGGCCAGCGCTATATCGACGAGGTGGAAGCCGAGTACCAGCAGATCATCACGGTAGACGGTTCGCCCCACGCCATCACGCAAGCCGAGCTAGACCGCGTTACCGCATGTTTTGAGCCGCCAGCGCTTATCTCAAGAGCGCAAGCAGCTACTAAAACTGTAGCAGTGCCAGCAGAGCGCCAAAAGGACTATGACCGTTGGCTCCAGCAAAACGTAGCCGCGCACAAAAACCCCGCGCTGCGCGCCGTGACCCTGTCTTATAAGCGCTTGGGCCAAGCCCCCGGCGACGCGGATGCAGACCAGTTGGACACCGCAGCCGCGCTGGCCGATGAATTCAGCGCCGGCGAAGTGCGTGTCACGCACGACCAAAACCTGCTGCTGCCCTGGGTGCGCGCAGAAGACCTGCCCGCATTATGGGTAGCGGCCAGCCACGCCGGTTTGGCGCGCTCTAACGTGCGCCTGCTCACCGACATGATTGCCTGCCCCGGTGGCGACTTTTGCGCGCTGGCCAATGCGCGCTCCATACCGATTGCGGCGCAAATCACCGAGCGCTACCAAGACATGGACGAGCTGCACGACCTGGGCGAGATCGACCTGCACATCAGCGGCTGCATTAACTCTTGCGGCCACCACCACAGCGGCCACATTGGCATCTTGGGTGTGGATAAAGACGGCAAAGAGTGGTACCAAGTATCCATAGGCGGGTCTGACGGCTCCGCCTTGAGTGGCGACGCCACACCCGGCAAAGTGGTGGGGCCATCCTTTGGCGCGCTGGAAGTGCCTGGCGTGATTGAGGCGCTGCTAGACACTTTCCGCCAACAACGCCAAGGGCGTGAAACCTTTATCGACTGCGTTAAGCGCGTGGGCTTGGATGCGTTCAAAGCGGCCGCCAACAGCGCCCGCTTGGCCGACAAACACGAAGAA
>JBIIYT010000295.1:0-3736 GCA_044346675.1 Rhodoferax sp.
CTCTTTGATTCCTTTAACCAACGACCCAAAACTGCCGCCTGATTCAAACTACCGAATCACCCAACGCTCAGACTCATACCTGATTTGGAAAATACTATATGTTGCCTGCAATCAGGCACAATTTTCTCCATGACCCCTTACGCACCCTTTCCACTCGGCCGCCCCCGCCGCCTGCGCCGCGACACATTCACCCGCAACCTGGTGCGTGAAAACCACCTTACCCCGCACGACCTGATCTACCCCGTGTTTGTGGTGGACGGCCACAAGCAGCGCGTGCCGATTACGTCGATGCCCGGCGTGGAGCGCTTAAGCCTAGACCTGCTGCTGCCGGTGGCCCAAGAGTGCGTGGCGCTGGGCATTCCGGTCATGGCGCTGTTTCCGGTGATTGACCCGGCACTTAAAACGTATGACGGAAAAGAAGCTTGCAACCCCGATGGGCTGGTACCCCGTGTGGTGCGGGCTTTGAAGCAAGAGTTTCCACAACTCGGCCTCATGACCGACGTGGCGCTAGACCCTTTCACCACCCACGGCCAAGACGGTCTGCCCGACCAAGGCCCCGAGAGCGCTGGCTACATCTTGAATGATGAGACGGTAGAGGTGTTGGTGCAACAAGCCCTCACCCAAGCCCGCGCCGGTGTAGACATCGTGGCCCCCAGCGACATGATGGACGGGCGCATTGGTGCCATTCGCGCCGCGCTTGAAGCCGAAAAACTGGTGCACACCCGCATCATGGCCTACAGCGCCAAATACGCCAGTGCGTTTTACGGGCCGTTTCGTGATGCCGTTGGCTCGGCAGGCAACTTGGGCAAGGCCGACAAAAAGGTCTACCAAATGGACCCCGCCAACAGCGACGAGGCCCTGCGCGAAGTGGCGCTAGACATTGCCGAAGGCGCTGACATGGTGATGGTCAAACCCGGCATGCCCTACCTGGACGTGGTGCGCCGGGTGAAAGATGAATTCAAAGTGCCCACCTTTGCCTACCAGGTGAGTGGCGAATACGCCATGCTCAAAGCCGCTGCGGCCAACGGCTGGCTAGAGCACGACGCGGCCATGATGGAAAGCCTGCTGGCGTTTAAGCGCGCCGGGGCGGATGGTGTGCTTACCTACTTTGCCCGCGATGCGGCACGTTTACTGGGCAAGGCCTAATGCGTATCTTCCACATTCAGAGCAACAGCGTCATCGAAAGCGACGAGCTGGCGGCGCTCAGCTCTAGCGGCTTGCCAGACAAGGGCTTTGTTTGGATAGCCTGCGCGCGGCGCGAGTTTGAAGTGGTGCAAACGCAAGTGCAAACCACATTGCAAATCTTGTGTGGCCAGCAGTTGGTAGACCTGCATATTTCCGACCTGCTGAACAACCAGCTGCCTTCCCACTACGACTACACCTCGCAGTACGACCTGTTGGTATTTCGCCGCCTGGCCGCAGGCAACTCGCCTACCGACTTGGACAACCCAGGCCTGCCCATGACCCACCTGCCCGCCAGCGGGGGCCCACCCATATTGCGCCGCATAGACACCAGCCCCGTGGGCTTTGCGGTGTTTGACCATGTGCTGCTCACCGTGCACCCTGCTGACTGCGCGGTGCGCGATGCCTATGCCGAAAAACTCTTGCAGGCAACCAGCGCCGAATCGCACTCGGCGGGCGCGCGCTTGCCCACCAGCCCGGCAGACCTGATGCTGCGCGTGGTCAACCACATGGTGGACGGCTACTTGGCCCTGCGCCGCGAACTCACGCACCAGCTTGACCACTGGCAGTCTGAGCTGCTCAACCCCAGAACGCGGTTTAACAACTGGTCAGCCCTGCTAGACGCGCGCCTCGCGCTACACCACTTGGACGAAATTTGCGAAGACCAGCGCGCCTCTATTCAAGACTGGATAGAGGCCATCAAAACCTGGCCCGACGCGAACACTGACGCCGAGCTGCGCGAGCGCGAACTGCTGCAAATACGCAGCCGCGATGTGCTGGAGCACATTGAGCGCGTAGTGCACCACGTGCGCCGCCTAGAGCAAAGCGTAGAGACAGCGGTGCAAATGCACTTCAGCGCCCAAGGCCACCGCACCAACAACACCATGCGCACCCTCACCGCGCTCACCGCCATCTTTTTGCCGCTTAACTTGATAGCAGGCATTTTTGGAATGAACTTCGAATTCATTCCGCTGCTGCACTTGCATGGCGGATTTTGGTGGGCACTAGGGGCCATGGGGGCTATCGCCATCGGGCTGGTCATGGTGTTTTGGCGCAAACGCTATTTGGCACGCACCGAGCGCTAAGCACGGCAGCCAAGTGCCCTGCCGTACGGACCTTACTTGGCATTGCTGCAACCATATTCCATGACAGCAAACCCACCCCAGCCCACTGCACCGCCACAAGACGACTGGCACTTGCGCGAAGCCCACGAACTGGTAGCCGCGCACCAGGTAGATGTGGCCCACGGGCTGCAAGCGCACCAGGTCACCCAGCGCGCGCTTGAATTTGGGGCCAATGCGCTACCCACCGCAGCCCAGCGCAGTGTGTGGACTTTGGTGCTAGACCAGTTCAGGGAATTCATGACCTTGGTGCTCATTGCAGCGGCGGTGGTCTCTGGTGTGATGGGCGAGTGGGTCGATGCGCTGGTGATAGTGGTCATCGTGCTTCTCAACGCCGCCATTGGGCTGGTGCAGTCTTGGCGTGCAGACCAGGCGCTGGCGGCGCTGCAACGCTTATCTGAAGCGCAAGCCATGGTGCTGCGTAGCGGGCTGGTGCAACAAGTGCCCGCCCACGTGCTGGTGCCGGGCGACATTGTGCTGCTGGAGGCCGGCAACCAGGTGCCTGCAGATTTGCGGCTACTCAAAACCGCGCAGCTCAAAATAGACGAATCTGCGCTCACCGGCGAGTCGGTCACCGTAGACAAACACACACAGGTGCTCATTGGCACCGCGCACGCGCTAGGCGACCGACTCAACATGGCCTTTAAGGGCACCACCGCCACCCATGGCCGTGGCAGTGGCTTGGTGGTGGCCACCGGGCTCGCCACCCAGCTTGGCAAAGTGGCAGGCTTGCTGGACCAAAACACCAACCGAAGCACGCCCTTGCAATTGCGTCTGGCCGCCTTTGGCAAACGCGTGGCACTGGCGGTGCTGGCCATTTGCGCGGTCATCTTTGCCGTAGGCGTGTTGCGCGGTGAGGCGCCCATGCTGATGATGCTGACCGCCATCAGCCTGGCCGTGGCCGCTATTCCTGAGGCGCTGCCCGCTGTGGTGACCGTGCTGCTGGCCTTGGGTGCGCGCCGACTGGTGAGCGTGAATGCGCTGATACGCCGCCTGCCCTCGGTGGAGACGCTGGGCTCGGTCACCTACATTTGCTCAGACAAAACAGGCACGCTCACGCAAAACCGCATGCAGGCGCAGTGCCTAGTTACGGACCTATCCACGGGCCGCGTGCCAAATGCCACGGGTTGGATGCCAGGCACCTCGCCCGCCACACCCCCCGACACAGCCCAGACCGATCTGCTGCAAGCCGCAGCCCTGTGCAACGACGCCACCTTGGCCCCCGATGGCACGTGGCTGGGCGACCCCACCGAGACCGCACTCACCGAAGTAGCCGCCTTGGCGGGCTTGGTCAAAACCCAGCTCGATACCCAGTGGCCACGCGTGGCAGAGCTGCCGTTTGACGCGGTGCGCAAGCGCATGAGCACCATGCACCGGGCGGCCACAGGTTTTGTGGTCTACACCAAGGGCGCGCCAGAATCGGTGATCCCGCT
>JBIIYT010000001.1:0-38683 GCA_044346675.1 Rhodoferax sp.
AAAATATTTGCTTGCGCGTCTTCTTGACGTTCAGATTGAGTTTGAGACTGGTTTGTTTCATGGGGGGATTTTCTCAGACTGCTTTGACTACAAGCACACAGTCGGCAGAGTTATGCAGAGGTTCCTTAACACTCGTTAATTTTGCTTATCACTAAAATTCAGTACCCACCCCAGATGCCAAAGGGCAAGAATGTTTACTCGACTATTGGCTAGAGTGCCAATTGATTGCCAACAAACTTCACCCAAGGCCTTTTTTAGACTACTAACTTTATTTCCAGCGCAGAAAGTGTTTAACCTAGGCGCGCAGTAACTTATTAGTAAGTTATTCGCTTTTGAATTTGAACTTCACATTTGTTCAACACGTCCGCAATGCGCTCACCTGCTTTTCCATCGCCATAAATCGGCTCACTAGGATAAAATCCGTGTTTCAATTGTTTTGAAATTGCCTCTCGTATTGGGAGTCGTTCATGTATGGCATCTAATACATTTGCTCCACGTTCACGCATGTCTTGCCTTGAACCGATATTCACGACCGGTGTTCCAATGTAGGCACCCTCTCTAATTCCACTGCTTGAATTCCCAACCAAGCATGCCGTACGGCGCATTAAACGAATGTATGTCGCTGTTGGAAGGTTTTTAAAGAAGTGCATGTTCTGGTCAAACTTCTTCTCCCTCCATTTACGAATTCCACGAGATATGTCCTCTGACCCGGCATCGGCATTTGGCCACAATATAATCGCGGGCATTCCCAAATCACGCACGGCTTCAAGCGTCTCAGTAATTTGTTTCTCTCCTGTTCCATATTCAGTCGTTACCGGATGTTGTGACACCAAAAGGAATGGTTTGCTTAAATCAAATCGTTCTCCCACTCCTACATCAAATAGATGATCATCCAACTCCACCTCTTGTGCTGCTTTTATCTCGGCAACAAGGTCAATGCGCGGACATCCAACCATATATACATCTTGAGGCCGCTCACCTAGTCGAATAATTCGCTCCTTTGCTTCCTTACTTGCAGGGAAATGAATGTGCGCAAACTTGGTCACTGCATGGCGGATGCTTTCGTCAATGGTGCCGCTTACCTCACCGCCCATTGTGTGTGCGACCGGGATATTCATATAGGCGGCGGCAAGCGTTGTCGCCATAGTCTCAAACCGATCTCCCACCGTGAGCACCACATCTGGCTTGATATGACCAAAGACTGTAGGCAGCTCTAAGAGTCCCAATCCCGTGGACTTGGCCATCGTCTCCGGAGTTTCGCCTTCAATTAACATATGCACTTTGGCGACTGGCTCAAACCCATCCTTCTCGATGAGTGAGACGACTGCACCATAGCGATCCAGCAAGGCAGATGCGCCAACCACCAATTGGAGCTCTAGTTCTGCATGATCTCTAATTGCAACCATTGCAGACTTGATGCTGCTGTAGTTGGCCCGCGATCCTATGAATACACAAATTTTTCTCTTCGCACTCAATTTAGGTCATCCTCAGTTAACTTGTGGTCAGGCTGCATGGCCCGCTTTGCAGTACGTCCAAGCAACCGCTCGTAATCGCGGGCGGGAAGTCCATCGCCAGGTTTTTTGAATGCAAGCATCCCAACGGTGATTGTTTCGCCTGCTTCAATTGCACATGCAGCGACAATACTTTTTTCAAAAATACGCTTCATTTCTGCGTAGGGTTCTACGTCTGATTTAGAGATAGGATTATCAAGCATCGCCCACACCTCTCGCAGTGCCCCTGCCATTTGCTTGAACTCGCTTGGCTCCATCGAGTGCCGCGCATCACTTCCATACATTTGTCGCGAAAAAGTGAAATGCTTTTCAATCACAGTGGCTCCCAATGCTGCGGCAGCTATAGGTGCCGCAACGCCCATCGTGTGGTCTGAATATCCAACCGGCAATCCATATCGCTCGGCCATCTCCCTGATAACGTTCAATCCAACTCGCTCTGGAGGGCAAGGATATGCAGAAGAGCATTGCATAACCGTCGTCGCGCAAGAACTCTTTACTGTCGCAAGCGCCAAGTCCAATTCACCCCAACCGCTCATTCCTGAAGACAATAAAACAGGCTTACCAGTCCTTGCAATCCGCGCCAACAACGGAGTATTTGAAACTTCACCCGAGGGGATTTTGTACGCTGCGATCCCAAGCTCTTCGAGCAGGTCTACCGCCTCGAGCGAGAAAGGAGACGACAAAAAGACAACTCCAAGATCGTTCGCATGTTTTGCCAAGCGCTGCCACTGCGCAAACGAAAATGAGGTGCGACGAAAGTAGGCCGATCTCGGCTCATCGGAAAAATATGCAGGGGCTGGAGCTGACACTACCGACTCTGCTTCAGCAATGTGTGTTTGAAATTTGACAGTATCAGCACCTGCTTGCGCAGCTGCATCAATTAACTTCAGGGCATTGCCAAAAGACCCATCATGTACCGACCCGATTTCTGCAATTATTCTGATCACTTCATACACCTATTCTGCATAATAGAGACGGCCTCGGGCATCACCGCGAATCCGGCAATTGAGATCTTTCCACTCGGTTCATATATCCGCTCAAGCCGCATCACGGCCATTCCCGCGGCACGAAACGCAAAGTCCAGGCTACAAATGTCATACAGTTGATGATGCAGAGCGCCCAGAATATTGTCCGCAGCAGTCCGGCACTCAATTGTCTCTTTCGCTGGCACCTCCACATAAAGAACACCCGAGGTTGGGTTCAGTGAAGTCGCCGCCTCACGCATTAAATCGACAGGGTCGAGCAAATGTTCTACCACTTTATTTAGAGTGCACAAGTCAACGTTATGGATCGTCGCGCTTCTTGTAAATAGACCATGGTTCACCTTGAACATTTTTAGCGTACGGAGATGCGCCGCCGCGTTATCGTCGGGCTCAAATGCGCAACCCTCCCATATCCGATTTATCCTTGCCTCTTCAGATATGAATTTAGATAGAAAAACACCGGTCCCAGCCCCAATGTCCAATACCCTCATTCTCGACTGACATACCCCGACCCGCAGCCGCCAATCAGCTACGAACTCCCCTACTCTTTTTACCCTTAGAGCATTATCTGAACTTGCAGATGGCAAGGACATTACTTGCTGATATTTTTGTGAAACACTTGAGGCTTTCAGATCTATCTCGTAATATCCAGAAGAAATTGCGGCAAGTTTCTCAACAACACCGCTCGGATGAATGTTTATCGCAGCACCACAGTTCGTGCACTCTGACCACTGCCTTTTATAGCCTGCCGCTTCAACTCCAGCATAAACCTCAAAGCGATCTGGGTTTAATATCTCAAGAAGGCAGACTCCAATTGAGCCACCACAAATTGGACAGCAAACTTTTCTGGAGTAATTAGATGGCGTCATACTCTACAATGATCAAGGTAATCCTCCTCGTCGGAGCACAAAAATGAAACCATTTTGACAATTTGCGGATGATTTAAAACACTCACAATTGTTTTCTCGCCAAAATTTATATCTCTACGGCGAGAATGGCCATCCCCCGCGCTATAGGAGTCCGTGAATGCATCCCCATAGCGTGCGGGACGAACATTAAAAATGTAGTATGCATATCGTTGGCCTAACTTAATCTGCTCCAGGCTCAGAGGCGGAATTTCATGAATATTCTTAATATTTGAAATATATTCCTCTCGACAGGTTGAGTCAACAGTAAATCCTTTTCCAGAGTAACGCCCAGTGCCAGCTGTGATGGTGGGAATACCAAAGCAGGGCAACTCTAAGCCAACTGTTCCTCGCACAGTAACACCGTAGTCAGATATTCCAAAAAAAGACATAGGACTAATTGCACTATCTGGATATATAACTGTTAGAAAATCCGGCACACACCCAAATTCGTTTTCTAAAGCTTGGAGTTCTCCATACCTCCGAGATGTTGAAAGACTCGGGTTTCTATACATGTTTGCAGGATGCAGCTTCAGTACCCAGTTGACGGATTTATTATATGCAGCAGCACGAATAGTCTCAACCAACCATTCCTCATAGCCTCCGATAAAAAGATCTTTACCGTAAAACAAGTTGGCATCGTTGAGGATATGTGAATATATAACCGCCGTTTTCTTTTTGGCATCAAGGGATAGCTCTTGCAAGAGTTCCAATTTTGTTGCCTCATGCTGATTTAAAGTTAAATTTTTATACTTAAACCATTGCCCCTCTGTATAGCCTCGTTGAAACTGATGCATCACGCCTCTTGCATAATCATCATTCCACGGAAGCTGTTTAATAGCTTCCCAATTTTCATTTGAAAGTGAAAATGGATGCTCCCTGAAATTACCTAATGTATATCTTTTAAACATGATGGAATTAGGTTCATGACAACCAGTCCATTGTACATATTTAATATTGTTATTAATGGCTGCGTAAAATATCTCCGACGTTCCAACAAATCCTTTTTCAACCGACAGCAGCAACGATGGCCTTATACGCTCAATCAGCCTCAGTGATGCATCAACCATAAATACAGACCGAGAAATTATTCTTTTCAGTTTGGCTATATTTTCTTTATTAACAGTGGTTAGATCTACATCATTCCCCGCTGACAACGATGCCAAACTGTGCAACCCAATGTGCGCTCCTCGGTAGCATATCTCCTTGATCCGATTGAGTACCCCGGCTTGACCAAAGGATATTGTTTTGAAAACTCCCTTCAATCGCAAAAAACTTGTAATTGACAAGTAATCATCCAAAACGAAAACCTTAAACCCATTGAGTTTTTCATGGTATGCACTCACCAAGGGTTGGCATGCCATATTTGTAACCACCACCACTTTAAAGCCTTTTTGACTCATTGCGTGGCCAATTAGGCTTTCAATTTTTATGCAATAAGTCAGCGGCATAAAGCTCGCAATCAAAAATATTCCCTCTAACTGCTCAGCCTCGGTAGACAATGGTTTGACCAGCCAACTCTTATACCGCTCTAAATCCTGTTGATCGGCAAGCGAGAGTGTTTCCTTGCTCCATTTGCCTTTTAAAAATGCGCGCGGCGCAAGCGCCATTCTGGCTAATGTAGAAAAAATGGCGTTGGGCTTCCCCTCTCTTTCCTGATTCATAGTTGGAAATGGTTACATTTATTGTTTTAAGTCGGTTACTCGAGATTTACTCAAATCCACGATCTATTGCCATGATATTTCTCTAGCTGTAACTCTGATACCAACTGAGGCTTCATGGATGAAGCAGATGTATGTCCCGCAGATCCAATTAAAAGCTATTCAGTTAAGTATGCTTAGCAGTTCAGTTCAAAGAGTCAAGCCAAAGCTCAAGATTCAAGAGTTGCCACAAAAACATCATGTGATTCTCTTGGTTCGCCCCTGCTTCCACAATTGCGACATGCTCGTCAATCAATCTCATGACAGATTTCGAATCGTAAACTCCGTGGTTCCTAAACTTCTCAGAGGCAACCATGTCTCTTAACGAGTCTAGGGTCTCAGTATCAAACCAACGATGCGCCGGGGCGTTCCATCCTGTTTTTTTCACGCGGTTTCTTGTGGCTTCTGGCAGCACTCCACGCATTGCCCTCCTCAGCAGCTGTTTGGTTACTCCATGTTGAATTTTCATGTGCCCTGGTACCCGATACATAAATTCAACTAGTGTGTGGTCAAGAAAAGGGTCGAAGTGCTCAAGCCCTACCGAGGTACATTGCCTGTCTTCCGCCCGAAGGCAACATGGCAACGTTTCGAGAAACATATCTTGATGGGTGCGGTTTTTCAGATAGCTTAGAAACGGCGCATCCATAACTGGAGTAAAACTTAATAGTTCGAAATAATCATTTCGAACCGTTCCCGAGTACTTCAACATACGTTTCATGTCTGGCAAACAACGTCCTGGCGAAGCTGGGTCTGTAATACGGCCCATCATTTCATGAGCTGTAGTCCGGTTTTTTTTGAAAATTGGATGGTCATGGTGGGCAGCCCAAGTGAGAATTTCCGTCTCTAGCTCTGTTGTTTTTCCCGCCATCTGTAAATCCGCAAAATGTGTCGGGAAATATTCGTACTCACCAGCATTCAATTCATCTCCACCTAACCCCCCAAAGAGTGCATCGTGGCCGTGATTTACAACCTCCTTTGTCAACAAGAAGTGTGACAACCAAGTGGCCGTTGCAACTGGCTCATTGTGGACCTTAACCATATCCGAAACGATGTCAAACAACTTGATCTGATTTGGAATCTCCAATGCTGTCCAAGAGGACACTTTGCTCTCGACGACGTCACCGATCTCCCCACGTTCGTCATATGTGGCATCGGTATATACACTTGAGAAAGCCGCTTGCTTTTGCCCCAAAACTTCCGCTGCACAACATAGCACTGATGAAGAGTCTAGACCCCCAGACAATGTGAATGCGGGCTTTTCTACGGCATCTACTCTTCTTTTTACCGCATTAATTAGTAGTTTTTTATACTCTTCAGCCAACTGGTCTTCCGATTGCGTCCAATCGTCCTGTTGCTTCAAAGACCAATACGGAACTATGGGCCCAATCCTTCCTTCAGCAATGGCCACGAAATGTGCCGCGGGCAATTGTGCAATCTGGCTATAAGGGGATTCGCAAGGTGAATTGTCGAATGTCCGATAGTGCATTCCTGCAAATCTTGCAACGAACGCGCGATTTGGTTCAGCAGATACTCCATCCAGGGCCAAGAGCGCGCTTGGTTGTGATGCGAAAGCCACCTCCACAGCTGGCAACTTAGCGTAGTACAAGGGCTTTACCCCTAACCTATCTCGACCTAACCACAAGGTGGCGCGGTTTAGGTCATAGACTGCTATCGCAAAGTCTCCAATCAACTCCGTTAGCATTCCTTCGAAGCCTCTTTTTGCGTACAAGCAGGCGATTAATGCCGCGTCGCCATCCTGACAGTCGTTGTGCCTACGCAGCTCGTTACGATTTAATAGCTGTCCATCCAGTACGACTTTGAGGGCCGAATTTTCAAATACGCGACCGCCGACTTGATGCGCGTGTATGCCTTTCCAAGCCAGTATCGACTGATCACTTGAGGTGATGGTGTAACTGCCCCCTGGAAGGCTAGGGAGCATTCGATCTCGGATTCGAGTCTGCGCTCCACCATCATGAGTAAATGTTATTCCTGCAATGCGTGACATTGAATCGTCCAGTCCGTGAGTAGTAATTGATTAGTTTTTGGACGCGACTAAAAACGTCCAATGATGGGGAAATCCGATTACCATCTCTGGCTGCCCTTTGGAGCGCCGATCGACTTCCTCGCGAACAGCAAATCCCCTGTCCAAGATAAATTCCGTAATTTCTCTGCGGGCGTATGTATTTACGTACACGCCAAGATTCACGCCGGCGTCAAGAAACCTATCACGAACATACGTGTACGATGCCGTGTCTGCAATTGATTCGCGCAACACCACGCTTTTGCGGGCGACTCTAAGCAGACGTTCGAGCGGTTTGTGAAAGTTGTCAATATTCGAAAGTACGTTTATACAAATAACGTGATCAACAGTCCCGCTCAGGTCTTCCAGCTGAATTGTGGCCAGTCGCGCTTGCGGAAGTCCAAAACGCGGCAGCTCCTTTTGCCCAATTTCGATTAGGGATTGCGTAGCATCTATACCGAAGTACTCGGCCGGTATCCCTCGCTTTCGCAGTGAGTGGTAGAAATATCCGCTTCCACACCCCACATCTAATAGACTATCACCTGGCGCCACCATATGCAGCAGCAACTCGGCAGCTTGCCCGGCACAGGTCATCTCCTCGACTTCATCGCGTGCACGCTGTCGATACAAATCTCGCACTATCGAGCTGTGCTCCCAAATGTTGTTTTCGGAGAAGCCCGTGTCGCGAAGAGCGGAATTCAGATCCATTGCGCTCGACTCAATGCATTGCTAACTATGCGACCCGAGCAACTAAAATAAAAGCGGACGCCATGAAGTTGCCGCGCCAATCGTGCGGATCTTCCATGGCAAGGCTTTCGCGACGAAACAACTCAGGCACGCTGGACTGCAGCATTGGTGGCAATGCGTGGAAGTGATAAAAAAGCACCTGCACATCGACAAGTCCCTGATTCCGAGCCAAATGTGCCAACTCAAAAGGGTTGTGCAAACGTGATAGCACTTCGTCGTACCCGGGCTCCGATTCATAGCCCTTGCGCAATGGAGGCAAATCCATGCGGAATCGATCGTCTAGTTGATGCAAAGCACTATCGAGACTTTCCAAATCAATACCAGCACGCTCACGTAACCCAACCACATCTAGTAGTCGACTCTGAAAGAAATCACGACTGTACCGGTTAAGTGTAAACAAAGAGAACAGCTCATTACGCGCCTCAATAGCTATCAAGCCGCCTGGGCGCACTACTTGTTTGAAGTTGGCAATCAGACTGGCTTCTCCTCCTGCAGGAAGGTGTGGAAGCACACCAAAACAAATGCCCGCGTCGAAGCTCTTTTTGCCATCAGAAGCCGCAGAGAAAGCACTACTATCCATCACGCTACCCTGCCAAATACGATCTGCATCCACACCGTGTGTGGCCATCACACGTCGCGCCTCGGTCACCATTTCCGGGGTCAAATCGAAGCCGTATAGATCGAGGCCAATACCAGTAAGGTCCCTCAACATAGAGGCAGGCCCACAGCCCGCGTCTAGCACCGTATTAATATCCTGAGCACGCAACAGCTCGCGAACAATGTCGGTGTGTACTGGAGGGTAAGCGGCATCAGACTTGTAGTAGTCGGCGTAATAGCGCTCTCCCCAAGTCGAATAGCAAGCCCTTATGCTCGCCTCGATTTGCTCAATTTTCGTTGTCTCAGGTTTCAAGATCTTGTCTCAGCAAAGTTTTTTTAGACAGGTCGCCGGGCGACTAGCCACATATGTGAAGAAAGGCCCTGTTGGGCGATGAACTGCTGGAAGGGCCAGCCATGTTCATCCCACTCATCAACCAAGACACGTTGCAAAAAGCTATCCAAGCTGATCTCACCCTTCAAAGCGGCCTCGCGCACGAACTCTGCGTCAAGTCGGCCTGGAGTATGGGTCTTGAGCACCTCAAAACCGCAATCGTTCATTAGGGAGGTCAGGGAGGACGGGTTGAACAGGTTAACATGCTCGGCATCCACCGCCAGTGCGCCTGCGCCAAGCATGGCGATGTCGAAACCAAGGCCATTAGGGCACGAAACGATCACAAGGCCTCCTGGCACAACAATTTGGAGGATATCTACCAGAAAACGCCTCGGATCGAACAGATGTTCAATAACCTCGAAGGCGACGACAACATTTGCCTGAGGAATCTCAGCACCGATATCCTCAATTCGCTTATTTATCACTTCAACACCCCGCGCTCGACACGCCTGCGCTAGTTCTGGTGTGGGCTCAACAGCAACCACCCGAGCAAACTCGCCAGACTCAGTGGCAACTGAGGCAAATGTTCCAAAACCGGGGCCAACTTCTAAAAGCGTGCCCTTTGGGACGCCAAAAGCATGACAGTAACCAATTACGCGTTGTAGCCACGGCTTGTGAATCTTCTCCCTCCTAGCCGCCTCCGAGGCTGGAAAGATATGCTTTGCCCAATAAGCATAGTTCTCTGAGTTCGCATAATAGTCAGACATCACTGCCTCTGAGGGCCTAGGAGACATGTAAATAGTAGAACAGTTGTCGCAGCGTTTGAAGTTGAATCCGTATTTATCAAAGGCGCCAGATCCGTTCGCATCATTGCAGGCAGGACATTGGACAGGCACGAACTCAGCCGTTCGCGCCTGTAGCCTCTCGATGTCGCGCGCAAAAGCCGCCTCCTGTCCTGCAAGCAAAGCATCTGGGCACAGCTCTGATTCGCTGAGGCGATCACCAAGCGCAAGGCCTGTTTTAGAGGTGGTATTGAGATCAGTCATTTCAAATGTAGTTCTTAGCATGCTGAGTGGATCTTCCACCGAAATTCTTCTTGGGCGGGGCATTAGTTGTTCCGGGGTCGTCGCAACTCAGATGAGCGACCATTTCTTGAAAAGCTGGAACATCACGCATCAACCGTTCGAATGTTCCCTGCCCGGTAATTTGCCCGTTCTCAAAGAAAAAGATTTTATCGCAGTGCGCAATGGAGCTCAGGCGATGTGCAATGACAATGATTGTCTTATTTCCACGCAAACGGCGAATTGCTTCAGTAACCTCAAACTCAGTGCTGGCATCGAGCGAGGCTGTAGGCTCATCCAGGATGATTACTGAGGCACTCATGTACAACGCGCGCGCAATTCCGAGTCGCTGGCGCTCGCCACCCGAGAATGTATTCCCGCGCTCGCCTAGACTTGAACTCAAACCGTTGGCCATTCCCTGAACTTTTGCATACAAGGCCGCATCCTTTAGCGCCGCCCATACTTTTTCATCATCAACCGCATCAGGAGAGACCCCAAAGGCTATGTTGTTGCGAATAGTGTCATCAAGAATCACCGGCTCCTGCGGAACATAGGCAAACATCCCAGCCAAGGGGCCCTCCAGTCCTGCTGTGTAAGGTCGGCCATCGATGAGTACCCGCCCATTTTCGGGCTGAAGCAGTCCTAGAAGAATGTCCGCAGTGGTCGATTTCCCCGATCCTGATGGCCCGGCAAAACCAACCAATTGGCCTTTTAAGATTTCGAAGCTCACGCTAGCTACTGCAGGTTTAGCACCAGCCTCGTAAGAGAAACTCAGATCCTCCAACACGATCGAACGTGCAAGCTTGTTCGATGAACTAGATGCTCCTTGCGGTGTTGTCTTATTTGGACGTCCGTTGTAATTCAGGTAGTCGGGAAGAATGGCCGCAAGGCTAGGCACAGAGTTTCGGTACAACTGAAGTGCGGCGATGATTCGGACGATTGCAGGCGCTATTCGCAACGCCGCGAGTCCAAAGAGAGCCATTGTTGGAATGATCGACTCAACAGTTTTCCCGACGAGAAATACGCTCAACATGACGCCAAAAACGCCTACAACTATCACAATTTCAAGTACAAACCTTGGCAAGTTTTGGGCCAGTCCGTTTTTCATCACAAGGCCCATTTGCTCCTTCACCAAAGCATTGAAACGTTGCTCAAACGCCGATTCCACTTGACTCACTTTAATTGTCTTTATAGCCAGCGCTGTCTCTGCTACTGCGGAATAAACTTGCTCATTCGCGCGCATCATGCGCTGCCCCCAAATGATCAATCTCTCGTGCATGAAACTCCAATAAGTTGCCCCAAGGACGCCAATAACAAGCACTGCGATTAGGGTTTCTAGCGGCTTGGCAACAAGTAATGTCGCTATAAACACGGCTGCCAAAACCATAGCACTTGCAATTTCCACCAATCCCAAGGTGCATTGAGCCACCGCGGCGGCTGCATTTGTTGTTACGTTGTTCATCAGAACCGATGACTTCGAACTCAGGTGTCTGGTGTAGGGTGCCTTCATGTATCCGCTAAATAGCACTCCGGCTACTCTTAACTGCAGCTGTTTACGTATCCAAAGCATCATCCATGCACCTACGAACTGCATAAATATGCGAATCAAAAACACTGCCATCACAGACAGTGTCAAAAAAGCAAAAAAGATATGCAATTCTTTAAACGCCAGCCACTCATAAATAAGGCTAAGCTGCGGTATTCCTCCAAGAGTTTGGGGCTCCATCACAGCCTTTAAAAAGGCGTAAACCAAACCGACGCCCACTGCCTCCAATATCGCACTGAATAGATTCACTACAAATAGTAGACCTAGTAGTTTTCTTTCGTGCGGCTCTACTAAAGCCAAGGAATCTCGGATACTCTTAAGCATGCACAACTAGCCTATCTCGGCCCGTGCCCATTTGTTGTTTTCCATTTGCCAAACCCGTGGATCTCTAAACGTATCTGCAATGCGGTCAAACTCGTCCTCGCTCATACCTACATAGTCGAGCCAGCGCCTGAGGTCGCCAGGCTTTATCGGGTCATAGTGATTCACTAACTCTATAGCCCGATCACGGCTCATTAAACCTGCCCGGATATCTTTACAGGTGTGATCCGTCGCTCGGCCATATCCGAATTTGATGTACTTCAGATAATCATGTATGCCATTTTCGTGCATGTCGTCCAAGTTCGACATAGTGCGATAGGTTCGATCAAATGGAACATCGTTTACCTCAAAACCGTACCGATCAATAACCATTTTGGTGTGCTCATTACCCTCCCAATAGACATAGTTACCCAGGAAAAGTCCACGCAAGTCTAGGTTGAACAGCTCTTGGTCGCTAGGGTATTTCCATGTAATCATGTCAGAACTGCTCAGCCCTTCGCGACCCACAAAATAGTTCCACTCAAAGCCACGGGCAAAATGCTCTTGGCGGTCGCGGTAACTAATTTCAGGAAAATCATCCATCGAAAACTGTCCGCACAGGTCCAGATACCCATGTTCACCATAAAACACAAGTGGGATCCCATGCTGAACGGCAGCTTTTACAGGTGCAGACATGATTCCGACATGCGCGTGCCAGTTCATGTCACCCATAATTTTGAAAGCGAGACGATTGAGCTTTTTGAGTGTGTTGACCGCAGGTTGCACCACGATGTGGTCACAGTCAAAAGCTTCCTTCATCCGCAGCATGTTGCGCCAACCCACGGGGGTCCAATTGTTACCGTTATAGGTTACCAGCAGAGGGTTCATGCCAAACTCATGTTTAAGAACATGCGTCTGGAAATAGCTATCCTTGCCCCCCGATACCGCAATAACGCAATCGTGACGGCTACCGTCTCTACAACGGTAGCGGTCCAAAATTTCACGCAGTAACTCTTTTCGCCTGCTCCATTCCGATGCTGGTATATCCTCTTTAACCCGCGCCATCTGGCAACCAGTGCATTCGCCTGCATCATTGAATTCCATCGGGGCAGCACTAATTGAAGGGTATGTGCACTTTGTGCACCACGTAATTTGGCGGCGCTTGAAGGCAGCACCAGATCGGGCGGCCACATAGTCCTGATCGTGCGCTTGCCGCATACGCTCCGCCAAGCGCGCGTCTTCGGCAGCACGGTCATATTCAGGCTCCCGTTGCATGTAGCGGCTACCTAAGCCAACAGAACGCATGGGTACACCGGCATCAATGCAAACCTGCTTTGCGCGCGAGTAGCTGAGTTCGAAAAAGTGAAAGATATTGGCCGCCGATACTGCACTGGCACGCCCCTGAAGAATGCCGGGGGCAAAATGCTCATAGTGCCCCACTCCACCACATCCGATCACAGGAATCGAAACCGCATCAGCCACTGCAGAAAGTAGCTCTAAGTCGTAGCCTTGACCCGACCCATCCCGGTCTATGGAATTCAAGAAAATCTCACCTGCGCCTTGCTTCTCAACCGCGCGGGCCCAGGTTACAGGGTCCAACCCCGTCGACCGTTGACCGCCTGCAGCCATCACCTCATAACGACCGTCTGCATGTCGTATAACATCGATGGAAATGACGATGCATTGATTGCCATATCGTTCAGCTGCTCGGGCGATAAAGCTTGGGTCGTCTATGGCGGCGGTATTGATGGCCACCTTGTCAGCTCCAGCTGCCAGACGCTCGCTGATGTGTTCAAGTGTGCGAATTCCACCTCCAAAGGTCAGCGGCATAAAGCAGACCTTGGCCACCTCACGAAGAACATCAATTGCCGTGTTGCCACTATAGCGCTGCTGTAGGTCATCGCGACGCAAGTCGTGATCCCCCTCACCCTTGCTAATGTCCAAGATGATCAACTCATCAACGTTCCAGTGTGAGAAACGCTCGACTGTACTCATGGGGTTACCGATTACTTGGTGAACCTTAAAGAGCTGGCTACGCACAATTACGCCATGTTTCAGCAATAGGCAAGGGATAAGGCGAGGTCTATGCATGGTGGCCGCGCTGGGTTGAGAGCGAAAGGAAAGCATTTAGGACGTTCAAGCCGGCGTCTTGACTCTTTTCCGGATGACATTGCAAGCCAAAGATGTTGCCATGCTCGACAGCCACGGTGACGGCGTCACCGCCAAAAGCAATTGTTGCCGCCACGTCTTCTTGGCGAGTGCATTTCAAGTGGTAGCTGTGCACAAAATAAAACGGCGTTCCTTTGACCACGTCATGGAACAGGCGCGCACCCACCCTTGGCTCGACATCGCACCATCCTATGTTCGGAACTCTTTCGCCTATAGCCGGCTTGATTCGCTCCACTCGCCCAGGTATCAATCCGAGCCCCTCGTGATTGCCATACTCCTCACTGCTGTCTGCGAGTAACTGCATGCCTAAGCAAAACCCTAATATCGGTGTTCCAGCGCGAGCCGCTTGACGTAACGGAGCCACCATGTACCTTGCACGCAGTACCTCCATCCCATCCCCGAAAGCACCTACGCCGGGTAGAACAATGGCACTCGCTTTGGGGATTTCATTTGCATCATGAAATGTTGAAAGCGAAGCCCCGAGGCGCTGAAAAGCACGAAATACAGAGCCGATATTGCTAATACCTAGGTCGATCACAGCAATCATGATGGCATATCCTGCTGACACGAAGTTACACGCTGTGGGGATTCACGCAGGCAGGGCGAAAAAGTTAGGTCAACGAGCCCCTTACTCTCAAAACGTTTGAGGTAGGAGTGCAGCCGCTCGAATGGCAAATCGTGTCGCTCCGCGATTTCCAGCACAGTCATCGACCCGTCCATATAACGGAAAAGGCAGTCCAGAAGATGCCCCCACTTTTCAGCGTCGGCGTCTAGATCCTTTGTGATCGTCGGATCGGGGCGTTCCATATAAAGGTCATATTGAGGGTTCGACAAACATATGAGTCCATCAAATTTGCGCTGAATGGTGGCATCGTTCTCTATCGAGAGCACTACCCGCTTGAGTACATCCAGCATTTCATCCAATTGCTCTGGAATCATGAGCTCAGGCGTATCTAGGCTAGAGTGGTACTCTGGATATGGTTCGAACTGATCCTCGCAACGAGTCATCTCAACAAACGGCACCTCGTATCCTGGTGCCTCCCATACAGTTTCATCGTTGCCCGCGCCCTTGCGCCAAGACACCAACTCATGTTTTTTAGAGTAGTGTTTGAGGGCGTTGGAAAAAGCCAGATCAATTTTGTGCCCCCCCCTGAATGTGCTGGTAGCCTTGATTGCCCCTCCTGTTCCGGGCATCTCCTCGAAAACACCGCAAACCATGCGGTCAACCTCTTCGCGCGGCAGGTCGCGAAGATAAAAAACGCTGCCTAGATGCTCGGGCCCAAGCACCAATCTATAAGAGTAGAAGGTATCTTGAGTAGATAACCACTGGAACAAACGAATCAAAACCGCCGTTCCAGCAAAACCATCATTGGCCATGTGTGGATGGCAGGTGTTGGAGTTGAAGACAATCATCTTGTCACTGCGCCCCGCCTTGTGGTGGTGGGCTACCAGCATCTCACCAGGTTCGTATTCGGTTTCTAGTTCAACACGGTAATTGCCTGGCCCCAATTGCTCGTAAACACGATGCGGTAGGCAAAACACCCAGTCTGCATCCCAGGGGCGGTATTGCCACATGCAGTGAAACATATAGGCTTCCGGTTGCAAGGGATTGCTGACCAAGTGCGGCGTTAACTGGGCCCAGGCCAGTTCGCCGTTGAATGACTTGGAGTACCGGCCTACTCCTAGGGTATGTGCTTTTCCGTCGAACACCTCCCTACCGTCCCGATATAGCTTAGCGCGAAGCACCCGCCAATTGTCAGGAACCTGCCAACCGTTGTAGCCATCACCTGAGGGAAAATGAAAGTGTTCTAGTGGCAATTCTTTTGCAATTCGGCTAAAGAGTGGCTCATTGTCATCTGCCACAACACCGGTGGCAAATTTGCAAAGATCTTCAATCAATTCATTCATTTTGGATTTCTGGGCTCGCAGCATCCTAATCTGAGATAAAAAATATCATTACAGATAGTGCGCCTCAATTCGGGCTCTTGCGTATATCTAATCTTGACTGGCCTCATTGGTCCGCGACTTTTAGCCAGCTGGGTAGCTTTACTAGTGCAATTGCCTAAACTAGAATAACTCCTACCTTAGCAGCTTTTTGCTTTAGCGAATCCGGAAATTGATGATTCAGTATTGCTTCGTTCTTGCGAAAATCTCTAGCGTAATATAGATATTCGTTTGCAATTTCGTTGTCGGATGAGCAGACCAGAAATAGTCCATATTTCATTTGCGTCTGATCCTTGTCTCGTTGATTGTTCGGCGTCGCTCTATGCTTAATTCGCAGGTCGAAAGCTACGACATCCCCAGCTCGAATCGGCAATGACAAAGGCTTTCTGAATTTCCCGGCCAGCCTTGCTGGCAGCGTAAATAGCTGCTTCAACCGATCTCTTCCGCGTTTAAATGGCCAAGGGAAGTTCTGACCCAACTTGGTTCCGAGATCCTCCAACCATTCGAGATGGACCTCCCGATGTGAGCCAGGAACTACATCTAGCCCCCCTCCAAACTGCGTTGAATTATCCTGTAAATATATTGCGACTTGTACCACTCGAAAATTTGGACTCAAGTAAAACGTCTGTTTGTCGCGCCTAGGGGCAGAGGTATCACGATGCCAATTACTGTAGAAGTCCTTTTGCAACGATTGCTCGGGAATAAACACAACCGGCGATCCCAACAGTGCTTTTATTGCCTCTATGAGGGGCGGGTGAAAGAGAACCCATTGAAATTCTGGATAATGTGAATAGATATCACTCCGACTGGTTCCAAATCTTGGGTGTTTGTCTAAGTCACCAGGAAAATCGGAAGGTGTGTCGGTTATCCGGTCGGCGCTTGCACGAAGACGTGCCATTTCCTCTTCGCTGAAAATGGACGTGAAGTGTGCATAACCTCTTTTTTTGTAGCTGCTTTGGTAGTCCATATTTTCTCGATCACTCCTAAACACATCGTTACTCGTTGGTTTTCGTTCGGCACAAGTCTTCATTTTGTCAATCGGAAGACATGCACACTCACATGCTGATCGAACCGCTAATACAACTTAAACCGTCGTCGAGGCGGCACCTAGTGTGTTCTCGATACGAATTCTTATTGCATCCGATGCAGGCAAAAAGTTCACGGTAGGCAATATCGTGTGAACTTCATCAAATAGCATTTGGGTGGAGACCACTTCAGCAATATTTCTTTCTACCTCTGCAAGGGTATGGCCAATTTTGGCACCTGGCAATCTGAACTCTTCAACCCGTGGCGAATCTGGATGGGCCATCATGAAAAAATCATAGATCACCAGCGGCTTGTTAAACGCCTCAGCGATCAGGTTGGTCGAGCATGGGAACGAAACGATCAGTTTACAGTGCGGGTAAAGATCATGAATTTTCCAGGCGCGCGAAATATGCACTCCAAATTCTTTCTCAGCAAACACATAATCTTTGATATTGCATAGTGGGTGCAGGGAAAGCACCACCGGAAGACCCTGCTTGGTTGCAATTTCCATCATGGCACGAAAGTTGTCCCAGTGCCTATCGTAATCGCAATAGTGATGCTCGACCGAGGGTTCAACATTGAATAATAAGAAAGGCTCGTCTACTTGCAAACCCAAATCCGCGAATAGACTACAGCTAGCTCTGGAAACTTTAGTACGGGCTAAAACGGCATCGAGTAGCGGGATGCCCACGATGCAAACTTTGTCTGTCGGGAACTCACTCTGCTCCAAGAGTCTCTGAGAAAAGCGGTTGAACACGAACACAGTATCAAAATTGGGACTTGGCTTCTGCCAGACATCGGCATTCATCAACCCCAGCCAGCGAGCCGAAAGCATTCCCATTGGATCCCACATGAAAATCGTTACTTCTTCGATAGTACGCGTCCATTGCGGCTGGAGTTTCGCTATAAGTCGATTTAATGCGTCGAAATCGGCACGCAAAATTACCTCCAACATACCCATTTTCAAGTTGTTGAGCCGAGCTGAAATTGCCCCAATTTTCCCATGGTAGGCTGAAACTGGGTAGCAGCAATGATGCAAACCTCTAATGCGACTTTCCAATAGAAAAGCATTGTCAAAGGTCCCAAACGAATGGAACGGACCAGAGAGAACAACAGTTGGCTGACTGCGGCGTATATATCCTGCAACCCAGATACGAACCGATAGCATCTGTTTTAGGTAACTCATTAAGCCAATCAAGCGGCGAGCAATACTGGGCCCGGAAGAAGTCGTTTTCACGGGGCGTGAGGTTCTCGCCGATTTTTCGGCAGATATTGCCGTATCTCCACGATATGCCATAGCTTGAGGTACCCGTTCGACCGTGCATCCAACAGCGGAGTATTTGGCAAAGGCCTCATCGGCAGACTCCCCAAGCCACCCGATCAAGACAGTCACTCGCCATCCGTTACGAACGAAGTTCTCTATTACCGGTTGGACTTCCCGATGGTAGTTATAGATAGAAACTACAAACAGCGCTCGCAACTCTTCCACCACAATCAAACAATCGCAAATTTCTGGGATGTATAGCTAAGAAGCTGCGCAAGGCATTGATCCACGTTAAGCTCCGAGGTGTCCAATACAAGCTCAGGCACGATCGGCGGTTCATAGGGCGCACTAATTCCGGTAAAAGCATTAATTTCTCCCCGGCGCGCCTTTCCATAAAGCCCTTTAGGGTCTCGGCGTTCACACACAGAAAGTGGGGTAGCGACATAAACTTCGTGAAATAAGTCGCCAGCGATTTCTCTTACGCGCTGCCGATCTGCGCGATATGGCGATATAAAAGCAGTGATGATTAGACAGCCTGACTCGGCAAAAAGCTTCGCGACCTCGCCGATACGTCTTATGTTTTCGCCACGGTCTTCTGCGGAGAAACCGAGATCGCCGCAAAGCCCATGGCGCACATTGTCACCATCCAGAACGAACACGCGCCAACCTTTTTGAAAAAGAAACCGCTCCAATTCGAATGCCAAAGTGGTTTTCCCTGAAGCGGAAAGTCCCGTACACCAGAGGATGCCACTTTTATGCCGATTGGCCTGCCAGCGGTCTGCTAAGGCGACCTTATGCTCCGTAAAGTGAATATTGCTCGATTGCATTGATGGGCTTCACAGGTTTATGTATTTGCCTTAATCGCAGACAGATGGCACCAGGGTTGAAATAGGGTGCCACGAAATGGGAGCTTTCGTCCGTCTGCCGCAGGGACTGTATAAGTAATTAAATCGCCATCTCCACCTGATGGCTCTAGATCGATTGGGAGGGTAAATGGTCGGAATACGGCATTCTTGAAACCGGCTGCAGTCAGTGATTTTTCTGCCATTGCCATAGGACGAAAACGTAAGCGCAGCCCCGCAGGGTGGCTTTTCGATACCTCCAAGATATGCAGATCCTGAGGATAAGGATGGAAAAAGTCGAATACGATCATTATTCCGCCAGGCTTCAGCGCGCCTGCAACGCTCTTTAGCGCCTGCTCGAACTGTACGTCCTCCATCATGTAGAGAACGGCATTGATTGCAACAATGTCGTAGCGCCCAGTTTGTGGTAGGTTGAGCATATCCAGCATTTCGAACGCAATGCCAGCAAGTTCTGGATTTGCCCGACATTCCTTGAGGGATGACTCTGCCAAGTCTCCGCCAATGAGTTCGAGTTGGGGAAGTAATCGCTTCAGATGCAACAGCAAGTTACCTGTAGAACACCCGACATCAAGCAATCGCATTTTCCCCATACTAGGATCATGCTGGGCCAAAAAATCCTTTATCAAACCCACTAGCACTCTGTCACTTTCGCGCATCTGATTCGCATATCTCGCTTGGTAGGCGTTGTACTCATCAAGAAATGATTTGTCTGTAACGTAGTCCTGATAAGAAAAGTCCGCACTCATTTTGTATTCCTTCTAAAAATGTTTGTCATTGACTGGGGAAATGTATTGCATCAAGCGTGTCTTTAAACAAGAAACACCGTCTCGTAAGCATCTCCTCGGACACGCCATTTGCAGTGACCATTAGGTGACGAATCATCTCTCCGCCGAAATCCGTCAGCAAGTCACCGCTGTCGCTACGCCATGATCCGGGTTGAGCTGAGGCCTGCTTGAGGTACGCCAAAACCGTTGCAGGGTCGGGCTTTGTTACCCGTTGGTACGGGGTGAGCCGCATCTCCGGTCCGCAAAAGTAGTCAACTGCCTGCACCACAGATTCGGGCAGCTCTCGCTTCCAGCGATCAATAGTTTCGGCGTAGATATCCCTTCCGTCATGTTGAAAACTACTGTTGCCCATCCAACCGTCAGCGGATAAGCGAAGCATTTCCGAACTGTAATCAATCTCCAACTCTTGGCAAAGCCTACGTGCTTCCTCTAGTGGAGATGAGGCAAGCTGTTCGAACGAAACACACCTAACGCGCCCGGACAAAGCCACATCGGTTTCAAAGCGACGCATTAGGGCTACCTGCTTGCGCCAGTGTCTCAGATAGGAAGGAGCGTGAGCAGCCTGTGTGGGGTCCTTTTCCGCCATGGCAAGTAACGACGCAACGATTGCGCGAGGATCCCGTTCAAGAATATAAAAACGTGCATCTGGAAAAACCCGCGCGAGGAAAGGCAAAAATTCAAGCGCCCAGACCTCCTTAGATCCTGCCCACGAAGCGCTAGACTTCATGCTGGCAAATATCTCAAGAGCACTTTGAAACACTGCTCCATATGTAGCCCCATCCAGTGCGTACATTTTGGCACCAAGAGTAGTCGACTCAAGGGCTGCTCGATTCGCAACTTTGTCTCGCAACCCTGTCAGCTCGCCCTGTCTAAATGGCATATCTGCAGGCGTCTCGAGCATCAAATCGAGCATTGCCGCACCTTGTGGGTCGAAGTAGTAGTCCTGAAAAGGCGACGCTGGCGAGAAACCCTGCACCACCGTAGCCCGGGCACGCTCTGCAACTACGGCATTTCGCAACGACCGAAACAAGGGCATAAGTGGATCAAGGGCAACACTGACCAAGGGATGCCGATCAAGCATCCGAGCCAGTAAGTTGGTTCCAGATCGCGCTAGACCGAAAATGAAAATAGGGCGACAGGCCATTCTTAGCGAACAGGAACCGCAGCAATGATGATGTCATCACATTGCCGCCCGCGATCGAGCGCCTGTTGAAGTACAGGGATGAAATCAACTAGTGCATCGAACATTGCAGGATCTTCGGCCTTTAGTGCGGCTTGCACAAAGGTTTCGTAGGCATCCATACCAAAATACCAAGCAGCAACTGGGGCAAAGCCCTCCTCGACCAGTGCCGTGCATATGGAAGCGTCAGTAAATCCGTTGACATGAGTGGTTGGATCCATGTGCCGAGCGACCACTGCGCCGTTCATGCCCTGAACCATGGTGCCAAGCGAATCCACCCTAGGAACTTCGACCACTAACATACCGTCGGAGCTGAGCTGGCGACGGGCAGCGGCAAGAAAATCGCGAGGGCTTTCCACATACTCGAGAAGACCCCAGAAGGTCATGATATCTGGCGCTACTCCAGATGCTTGCAAAAAATCATCTTCGCGCAAGTTGAGGTTGAACGCCTCGCGAGCAAATATGCGCGAGACGCGTGACTTCTCGAAACCATCGACAGCGATGCCACGTTGCTTCGCTCCAGCCAGAAAGTGGCCGCCACCGGCACCAACATCGACGATAGACCGCGGATCTCTTCCTTGTAAAAATCTAAAGTGGGCTGCACACCAATCGAGTTTAGGAGCAATGATTTGCTCCATCCTAATTGCAATGGCGTTGTGGTCGACATAGGCCGAAGAATGGGTTTCGGACTCAGCAAACACTCGGTCTAAAACCTCGGCTGCGGGTCGTGCGCCGACACCAACATGGCCGCATCCGGCACATCGCAAATAGGCTACGCCAAAAACAACTAACTCGACTTTGGCTTCATCCAATGAGGCTCGGCACATGGGACATTCAGCGACACGATGGATTTCAGGAGCGGAACGATAGAGACGTTCAGCTGTCACCGAAAGAAAGTTGGCATAGGTGCGCACCTCACCTAAGTCAATGCCCTTGAGCTTAAGAACATCCAGTGGTTTGCCCGCACGAACCCGAACATCAAAGGCAGTTGCCTCTCCGTTGAGAGGCCGATACTGCCATTGCTCTAGCCACTCATTTGTATGATTCGCGCTAAAGGGCGAAGTTCTCTGCCAACTTGTCATGATGGAATTGCGAAAACTCGCACGGTAAATTTGCTACTTGGTTCGTGTAAGTTTTGCATATGCACTGGCGTGAATCCGGCGCGCATGGCAAGTAGAATTGCTGAGGCAGTACTAAATACATGATGGTGCTCAATGAAAAATTCTTCCCTTGCCGGGCCCTCATGCGCAGCTGACTCACCGTCCGGAACTTCGAAATAGACAAAGCCACCGGGAGCAAGTAACGACGTTACCCGCGCCAGCATGGCAACGGGATCTTCCACATGCTCCAGCACCTTGTTGAGGGTGACAACATCGAACATACCAAGGCCAGAAAGGTCTACCTTCAAGAAATCAGCTGTCACCGCATCAATGCCAATAACCTCCCGCGCATGGCGACTTGCGCGCTCATCGGGATCAAGTGCCGTGCACTGCCAACCCGCTTCCTTCATGCGATGCGGAAAAACACCCAGGCCAGCCCCTATGTCAAGTAGACGCGGAACTTTTCCATTCGAGAAATGTTTGTTCGCGAAGTCTAGAACACACTTGACCCGAGCAACGTTATCTGACTTTTCAGGCGGCAGCGCCTGGATCCGATCAAAGGTTTCACGCATCCGCGCACCGTAGGTGTTATCAACATATGCGCCACCATAAAGACCACTCAGGTCCATTGCGTTTTCAGAGAACCAGTGGCCGCAGAGGCTACAGTGAGAATAGCTGCGTTCGTACTTTCCGGAGCCGCAGTCAAATGCAGTTTCTCCCGCAGGAGGCTCCCTATACTGGAAGGCAGGCTTGCAATGGCGCCGGTCGCAGGGGCAGTGGAGTGTTGGGCTGATCATCACAATTTTCCAAGTTTCGCTGAAAGCGCATCAAGCGCGACCGTGTTATCCAGCCAGGCAATAACGGCAAGGTTTTCCTGATCGCAATAGGCATCAAATTTCGCTTCGCCTCCTTGCTCTACAAGCAGTAAAAAATATCGCCCAGTGTCTCGATTCCGAATGAGCACTCCTCGCAAGCCGAATTGTTCCAAACGCCCGTTAAGCGAGGGTGTGGCATAGAAGCCCCAATCCTTCGCTGCAACATCGTACTGGGCACCAGACTGCTTGACAAAGGTAACCTGTTCATCGGGTTCTAGGTACAGGCTACCGCAGTCTTGCATGTCAAACTTCGCTGAGTTTCCGACTGAAAAGAGTCGCGGAGGGTCACGGGGCTCAAACTTCACGTCCACTTCCAATCTTGTATGGGAAAGCCCGGAATGTACCAAGTACCATCGTCCCGCTGACGCCAAATCCGCCGGTTTCTGAACGAGTCGGCAATCTCAAGAAACCTTTCCCGGGTTATACCTGCGAATGAGCAGAATTTTTCAATATCTGCATGGGGTGTCTGATCGCCCTTTTGCTTGACAATTTCCAGCGCGTGCTCACGGGTTATGCGACCATTTCGAATTTCCAACGACAGATTGTCAAACAGTCGAGTGAAGCCGAATTTGTACCATTTCATCCAGTGGTGCAGCGAGATGAAGTCGTCATCGATGTCTGCGTAGTCATAGTAGCCAGTTCGAGCCGCGCCAGTCTCATATTGAAAACCGTGGTTGGTCGCCACTTGCAAGCTGGATTCCGGATCCCAGGGAAAGTAGTAGCCCAAAAAAACTGCCCGTAAGGCCTGCGCATCTATGCTGGTTTCGTCAGGGCCAAAATAGGCTGCAAGCTCCTTGCTAGTGAGTCCATACTCAAGCCAGTCTTCCGCAGTCGTACCATGAGTCACGCCGTATTTTTTCAACCAATTGCTGTCAAGCCGAAACCCAGTGAGTGACTCATCCTCGGTGCCGTATTCGAATGCGGAATTTTCTCCCCATACAACAAGTGGTATGCGAAACCGAGCGGCAATGGTGAGCGGAATGTTAAACAAGGCCATATGCATAGGTAGGGCTGTAGAGCCAAACCGCTCGAAAGCCTTAACCATAAATCGAGCCTCTACCTTGGGATTGATTTGGTAGTCAATGTGGTCCACTCCTAATGCCACAAGATTGTCAAGATTGCGCTGACCAATGGACGTACGCGCCGGTGTCTTCCACGTCACTGCCAACGGGGTAAGGCCAAGCTCTAAACACTTTACGACTTGCCAGGTGCTATCCTTGCCACCGCTAACTGGGATCAAACAATCGTAACTGTTTGATGCTTCCTTGGCATGAGCTATAACACGTTGAAATGCCGCTTCGCGACCGACCCAATCGATAGTCGGTTTGCCCCCATGAGCCCTACAGGCATTGCATACCCCATCTTCACCGATCACAAGGTTGGGGCGACTATCTGGCAGCACACAGGTGCAACACCACCTCATGCACTCACTCCGTCGCCGAACTCTTCTAGAAACATCCGTGCGTTTAAAAAGTAGAAAAGAAACTTGCTTTGACTGTTTGGCAAGTCTGGCTTCTCCAGTAACTTCTCAATTGCGTCTCTGCGAACGTAATCGAAGATAGGACCATCGTCAAGGATTTGGCCTCTCACCTGCGGATTAGCAATGTCTAGATAATCGAAAATTGGAACATTGAAGCCAACTTTGCGCGGGTTGTCGATCACTGCATCGGGCGCCAGACCGCGCACAGCTTCGCGAAGCACGGCTTTTGCTTTGGCATCACGAATCAAATGACGGGTCGGAATCGACTGACATAAGTCGAACAAGCGGCGATCCAGAAACGGTGACCGGTTCTCAACCGAGTAATACATTGCATTGAGATCATCTTCGTGAAGAATAGGAGGCACTGATTCATGGAACAGTTCGTTGTTCATCCGATTTCGAAGATGGACCCGACTGTAGGGCTCTTCCGCAAATGGCTCACTCCATGGTGTTGAAAGGAATGCGCTGAAGGCATCTGAATCAAGGTAAATGTGGTCGCGCAAACCTGGATTTTTGACAAAACAATCTGGGTCTTGGAGAACGGGATTTCGCACAATCGGCCCGACGACTCTTTTCCAGTTCTCACGCGCCTGCGCTTGAGCTATGGGATCATTAGCCAAGGCCTGAAGGTAAAAATTTTGGTGATCGAAGTAGCCACTGAACAGCTCATCAGCTCCCGTTCCACTCATAGATACCTTGTAACCCGCCGCCGCCACTGCAGACATTAACTGCCACTGTGCATAGTACGTAATGGTGCACACGGGCGCGTCATGGTATTTGATTTGGCTCCTCAGGTTGGCTAAAAAATCCTTTCGCTGCACGGGAATGGTGGTGTGCTGCAGGCCAAGTTCAGCCACCGAGGTCTCTACCATTGCCCGCTCTTCGTAGCGTTCGTCCGTGTTCATGATCGTAAAACCATGCACCTGGTGGCCAAGTTTGCGCTTCGCAATCGCAATCAACGCGTTCGAATCGACCCCCCCGCTTAGGCAGAAAGCTATAGGGACATCGGCTCTCAAGCGAATTCGAACAGATTCGACCAAAGCCTCGCTCACCCGGGCAACAGAATCTTCAAACGTCATCGACTCGTCGACTGAGTCAAAGCTAGGTGACCAGTACGACGACTCCTTCTTGTTTCCCTGACGGTCAAACTGAACCGTTGTACCTGGCCGTATTTCGCGAAGACCGTTAAAGAACGTTTCTCCGTTCTTGTACAGGGCTTTGTAGCCGTTTACCAAATAGCGCCGAAGGTGATTTCCATTAACTGAGAGTTGTCTACCTAGAAGGGCAAAAATGAACTTAGGCTCGGAGCCAAAATACACACCCGTTTCGTCCTCAAATACAAAAAGTGGTTTTTCCCCAAAACGATCACGGCAAAGCAAAAGCCCACTTTCGTCCATCCACGCAAAAGCCCACATGCCCTCGCAGTCGTCCAGCCCAGAGGCACCCCGGGTACCTAGCACACTGGCTAAAACTTCGGTATCACTTTCGGTCTTGAATTCTTGGCCTTCGCGAGTCAGTTTCGCCCGCAGCTCCACATAGTTGTATAGCTCTCCGTTGTAACAGAGATGTGCTCCATCTCGGGCAAACGGTTGATTGGCGCGAGCGTCTAGGTCAATGATCCGCAAGCGCGAATGCAGCATGTAACTATTACGCGTGCCACCAATGACGCGGTGAACGGATCCATGACCATCCGGGCCACGCCGCCGCATCCGATCAAAACATTGCTCCAAGCGCTCTGGAGGCAATGTGCGTGTTCCGTAGTATCCAGCGATTCCACACATATTAGGCCACCATATCAGGCATGATCAATTCTCCGCCGGAAACCGCTTGACTCAGTCTACGGCCAACAATGAGTAGTTCTTGACCAGGTGCCAACCCACCGCCGGGGCGAAGCCAGTCGAGATCAATTTCCCTGAGAAGGTGACCCGCCGACAAAGCAGTCCGAGCTACGATCGAACGCCGCCCCGCAGCCGCAGTTGCAATTTCAGCTTCCTGCAAAACCTTATTGCCACTACCAAGCAGAGCTTGTGCTTGCCGCACACATTTCACGAGCTCTGCCAATTCGGCAGGGTCAGCCGACAAGGCGTGATCCCTAAAATCGGAATGCGTCTTGGAGAGAGTGAAATGCTTTTCAATAACTCGTGCCCCAAGAGCTACCGACATAACTGCCGCCTCAATGCCAAGGGTGTGATCGGAATAGCCCACTAGCATTCCCGTTTCGCGCGCAAGTGTGGAAATGGCTCGAAGATTGGCTTGCTCTGGTGGTGTTGGATAGGCCGAGACACAATGCAACAACACAATCTGTTCCACATGGCCAGCCATCTGGGCGGCTTTCTTTATAGTCTTGCAGGACTGATTAATTCCCTCTAAATCGGTCATTCCGGTAGACAACAATATAGGCTTTCCTGTTGCAGCTACTGCCTCAAGTAGCTGAAAGAAATTATTATCCCCAGATGAGATTTTGAAAGCAGGCACAAGTTTATCAAGCCAAGGAACAGCACCAAGCGTAAATGGCGTCGAAAGGAACATAACCCCTTTCGTTCGAGCAATTTCTGCAAGTTTCGAAAACTCTTCTTGATTGAAGGAGTATTTGGATAACTGCTTGATACGTGCTACTTGGCTTGGTGACACGAGACGCGCTGGCTCAATGGTCTGAAATTTGACTGCATTTGCACCAGCCGCCGCGGCAGCAGCAATCATTTCTGCCGCAAGGCCAAAATCCCCTTCATGATTATTGCCAATTTCGGCTATCACCAAAACGTCAGCTAGTAAATCAACTCCTGAGATATTCATATATACTTTTCCTTGGCTGCATGATAATGCATAACGTACTGAGAAGACGCAAGTCGAAACCCCAATGATTCGTACAACCGAACCGACGGGAGATTTGCCACCTGCGTACCTACTGATAAAGATAATGGTCGGCGCGATCCATCCGTCCCATTTTGGGCCGCATATTTAATCATCGCTCCCCCAATGCCTTGTCTTCTCCACTGCGGATGAATTCCAATGAGATCTATCGATAGATTGCCATTAGTCGTCCAAATGAGCTGCAGAAAACCCACAATTCTGTTGTTGCACGCTGCCACCACCATCCCATCCCCACGTTTTTTGGAAAAGAAATTAGATGCCCAAACCGACTTTATTTTATCGGCAACTGGATTGGGTATTGCTGGATCAAGATGAAAACGCGAAAGGCTAAATGCATTTTCTGCAATTGTTGAAACCGCATTTTTATCAGCGGCCTCTGCAAAGCGAATTCTATTGTCTGTGTCGGGTGCAATTGCGCCTTGGAAATTAAGCGCAACATCGACAACCCTGAATCCCAAACTTGTTAACCTCATCACAGATGCAACGTCTGTGACTGGAAACTTAGCATATGCAAATGCAGGATATGTATCATTGAGCAAACCGATATCATCGCCGTCAGTGCTGGCAACGACACCAAATGCGGGACAACCCAGCATTTCTGATAACCAAAGGTCCGCCTTCAGGGATATACCACCTGCATCAAATGTGCTTTTACTGCTCACCAAACAACTCTGGCTGAGTTAATGCCAATTGCTTGTACCATTCGATATACCTCACAAATCCTTTATCCACAGGGAACTGCGGTTCATATCCAAGAAGACGACGCGCCTTCTCTACGCTTAGGGTACCTCGCTCAGGCATAAGCGCGTCTCGCGGACTGTAAACAACTTGAAGACCTGGAAAGTACTCCAATACTAGGCGAGCCAGGTCGTTTATTGACCGGGCACTCCCATATGTAAGGTTAAAAATCTCATTTTTGGCTTCTGGCTTGGCTATTGATAGTAATATTCCTTGAGCAAAGTCTTTAATATACGTAAAGTCCAAACTATCAGTTCCATCACCATTTACTGTTAGATTCTTGCCGCGAATAGCATTCTCTATGAATGCCTGACCCACTCGTCGACTTACACAACGCTCGCCGTAGAGTGCCGATGGTCGAATAATAGTATATGGCAAATCAAAAACTTGATTGTATGCAATAACAAGTTTTTCGGCCCCAAGTTTTAGGGCGCCGTAAACACCCATAGGTTCACAGTTGCGCTCTTCAGTTACTGCATCTCCGTCAAAGTTTCCATATACCATTGAGGACGACAAATATATAAAGTGAGGTTTCCTATCTTTTACAGAGTCAAGTGCATTTTCTAGAGTCCGCATGCTGTGATCAAAAGTACTGAACGGATCCTTGTTAGATCGATTAGCATGAGCGACTGCAGCGAGATGGACTACAACATCAGGCTTGATCGCGTTTAGGCAGGGGCTGAGCACATGATAGTCGCGTGCGTCTACCACGTGCAACGGAATCTTGGCTTTGCGCAGCAACTCTAGTCTTAGATTGATGAAGCCGACGTACAAGTCGTTGCTTGGACTTGGATTGAGGCCGCTCGTAAACGCACCCAAGTTATTTACTTGCAGACCATCAATGACATGAACATCGGCCCCCATTAATTTTAATTCCAGTGCCAAGTTATGGCCAATAAATCCTGCGCCACCGACCAGCGCAACCACCTTATTATGGAAAACTTTTCCGTCAATCATTTTATATTCCTTATGATTTTTTTGAATGCTTCTGCTATGTAACTCATGTCGTCCGTATTGAGGTGCGGCCCCACAGGCAAAGCTATTGAATTTTGACTTATCTTTTCCGCATTCGGAAAGGGTACGTTGCCAAGATTGTATTTGTCCCTGTAGTATTTTAAGTGCGGTACTGGCCCTGGATAATAAACGCTAGTTCCAATTCCAGCATCTTTAAGAGCTCGAATTATTTCATATCGAAATGCGGAAATATTCTCTTTGAGTAGGACCACCAAGCAATAATGAGCATGCGAAAAATCACCTCCACCATCCGCGAGTGGGGTTAACTCATCGATAGGGGCGAGCGCCTTTCGCAATGCGGCATCATTTTCTGCACGCGTGCACAGAAATCCATCTAATTTTTTTAACTGTTCGACTCCAATGGCAGCCTCTATCTCGTTCATTCTATAGTTGTAACCCAGCATGTCAACGTCATACATCCCAGGTATAACTCGCTCTCCTACTTGCTTGTCATAGCCAAAAGATTTCATCCTGGCTACGCGCTCAGCGACAATCTGGTTCTTAGCAAGAAATACACCACCTTCAGCTGTTGTTATATGCTTAACTGGATAAAACGAGAAAGTGCCTACGTCACCTAGCAGGCCAACGTGCTTACCTTTGTATTTTGCCCCTAGTGCAAGTGCACAGTCCTCCACCACAAATAATTTATACTTTTCTGCAATTTTATTTATTGCATCCATATCAACGGGCAAACCCAGAAAGTGCACCAGACTGATTGCTTTAGTATTTGAATTAATTGCGAGTTCAATTTGACTAACATCTATGTTGCCGGTCCTTGAATCGGCATCAATGAAAACAGGTCTTGCGCCTGTGTATTCAACTGAATGTGCCGTAGCCACATGGGTTTGGGCTGGGACCAGTACTTCATCTCCAGGACCCACCCCAAGATGAAGATAAGCCAAATGAAGGGCGGCCGTACACGAGGCTACACTAAGAGAGGTCCCACCACCCACAAAACTGGAGAAGTTTGATTCAAACAGTTTGGCGCGAGGGCCATGTACAAATTGAGTTCCTGACATTACCTCCATTACGGCGCCTCGCTCTTCATCACCGACGACCGGGCTACCAAAAACTATTTCACGCATATCTTTTCTTTCCATTTAATTGAACTGGATTACCCTCACGCAACGAGCGATCTATAGCTAAGCAAACTTCTAGGGTATCAAATAATTGATCTTCAGTGATTATTGGATCTGCTAGGCCGCGGATCGAATCAATAAAATTGGGAATTAAGTTGCCCTTTTCTACTCCTGGGTATGAAGTATCCAACTGTTCCGGGGGAGCATTTGGATCGCTGCTGCGATGAAAGGTGGCTGAATCCCGTCTATTTTCAAAAGTTGCATTTGTGCCATATACCTCTAATTTATGGAAATGCGGGAAGACACAGCCAAAATTCGCCCCAACTTTTGCAAGCATTCCATTCTTAAATTTCAACAAGGCCACTACCATGTCTGGGGTGCTGAAGTTATAGCTCTCGCTGCATATTTTATTTCCATAGGCGACCACCTCCTCCACTTGTCCGCCCCCCAACCATAGGATCAGATCCACCATGTGAATGCCACCACCAAGCATTACCGAGTAATCCTGTAGCTGCCCTCTCCATCCGGTCTTCATTTTTATCAGTCGGCCATAGTTATACGCGGCATCTATATAGTAGGTTCTACCCATTTCTCCGTTTTCAATTCTATTTTTTAGATCTTTAAAGCGAGGACTTTGCCTGAGAATCGTATTAGTCGACAACCGCAGACTCGGGTTTTGGGCTAAGGCTTGCCTTATCTCTTCCAGCTCAATCTCATTGAGGCATAAGGGCTTTTCAGCAAATACATGTTTGCCTGCCTGTATCGCCATGATGACTTGCTTTGCATGGTCTTGATCATAACTTGCCACAGACACCACGTCGATTTCAGGGTCTGCGATCAACTCTTCGGCACTTGTATAGATTTTGCATTGTTGATACTTTTGTCTGGCACTGGCCCGCTTCGTTTCGTCGATGTCGCATAGTGCTGCTACATCCACCGAGTCTGCCTTCAGATAACCCAAAACGTGTTGCTCTCCGATCCCTAGGCCTATAACGCCCGCCTTGAGACGCCTCATCGGTTAAGCACTTTCATAATTTCCAACTCCTTGAACATTTGCTCCAATGTATGTTGGTGAAAGGGCTCACCCAAACGCCTAAGCAATTCTTTCACCTTAAGGAAATCTTCCTCGATATCTACTGAAAGCTGAAGATGGCTTTGGTCAGGCTCTAGTTCTATATTGGAAATAGAACACAGTCCTTGATTTTCATAAAGATACTTCGTCACATGCTCGCGCTGGTCAGAAGTCATCCCCTCCAACCAAGCCATTTTTAGCTTTGTCAAAGATACAACCTCTACTGACTGCCCCTTTGGAAAAGTGCGTCGCAAAACATTGGTCACTAGATCAACCCGCAGATCACGAAAAGTCTTTACTGCAGCATCCACAATTTTAGGGTCCAGCAGTGGGCTATCTCCGCTTACACGAACCAGCGCGTCTGCCTTCATTTTTTCTGCAGCGCCAATTACTCGCGAAGCCACATCCTGCAAGTCGCCTCTAAAACAGCTTACTCCTCGGCTCAATACGTAGGACTCAATTGGGTCATCATCCGAGCACACAGAAGTGGCAACAACTAGGCCATCGACCTCCTTGCACAACTCAAGTCGATCAAGCAAGCGGCCCAATAGTGGGCCGCCCCACAGGTCCATCAGAACTTTACCAGGCAGCCTTGCCGATGACATTCGAGCCTGTACAACAACAACAATTCTGCTTGCGTGTTTTATCTCATCATCATCGATCATTTAGAAATCTAATAAATTGTGGCGCCTGATCTCGAGCGTCTTGAAATGGAAGCGCCCTGGGCTACACATCGTGCACATGTGGGAATTTGATCTGATTTATTTTTGCGGCAGATTGAATTGCACTAATTATTTTTGCTGCGCAGACCCCTCGTTTAATGCTATTGCCAGCATTGACATTGCTACTTATGGCTGTCATGAATTCTTTTTGAGAGCATTTAAAAAGCTCACTCAGATTCATCACATATTGGTTGGTGTCTGATACTGAATCGTTTACACCTTCCTTTCTAAAATTTTCGTGAAGCGAGAAATGCTTGTTATCTCCAATGTGAAACTCTTCTAGCTTAACTGTGCCACTTGTTCCGCTAGCCTCCATTTGCAAACCATTTCCTCGCATTGTCACCAGCGACAAATGCATTTGAACTGGCACTCCTCGCCACAAAAGCAGAGCAGTTGTGTTCTCGTCACCAGTGCTTCGGCATGGCAGTCTGTCTGCGTTAGGTCGATATGGGTGCACTACTTTTTGCACGACTGATAAGACTTGCACATCGCTAGCTTCAGAAAATAGATAGTCAAGCAAGTGCGCACCGAAATTCTGCAACACACCGCCGCCAAGCTCCTCTTGGCCCTTCCAATGGATAGTCAAATTGTCATTCAATCTGTTTGGTAAGGCCCATCGAATGTCGATGCAATTCAGTTTTCCAAGTACACCCGCCTCTATACATTTTCGAAATCTTTGCAATGCCGGGTGAAATTTGTAACAGAAATTGATTGCGCCAATTTTCCCAGACTGCTCACATGCCGCCGCCACGCGCTCAGCCTCATCAACACTTATTCCCAGTGGCTTTTCACACATTACATGCTTTCCAGCTGAAAATGCCGAGATTGCCAATTCGGCGATTTCTGATGGAGGCACAGCCAATATCACGGCGTCTACGCTAGGATCTGAAAAAACATCGTCTGCATTTGCCCATATAAATCCAATCCCAAACTCATCTGAGATCTGGCGGGATTTTTCACGCGTCCGCCCAACCATCCCCATCACACGCCCCCCAACGAGACTCTGGGATGCATTGAAGTGGAGCCTAGCCGCGGGCCCCGAACCAACTATCGCCAACTTCAATTTAGGCAACTCTTTCCGCCATTCTCTGAATGCGAAATCACAAAATCCGTAGCGCGGGAAGTGGGATAACTATTTTTGACTTTAGTCCTTTTTCCTTTAAAGACCGGACGATTGAGTCAGCATAATGCCATGACAGTACAACTGCATAGTCTGGCTGCTCTCGCAACATTCTCTCTTCATCAACCACCGGGATATGTGTGCTCGGAGTGAACAAACCCAACTTCAGCGATGTAGATTGCTCCGCGATATAGGGCATCAAGTCGGGCGTCACGCCACAATAGTTAAGCATGGTCACGCATCTTCCTGGGCATCCAATGCCAACTACACTTTGCCCCTCTTGTTGAAGTCTTACTAAAGTCGACCGAAGGTCCGCTCTCGCCTGAAGAATGCGAACTGCAAAATTCTTAAAAGTCTCCTCTTCATATGCCCCCTGCTGCAACTCAATATCTAAAAGCTGTCGCACCGAGTCGCGAACAGCATGATTCAGGCCCTTTTGGGCGTACACTCTGATCGAACCGCCATAGTTGGAAATGCGCTCGACGTCGACCAGCGTATATCCATAATTATTAAACAACGTTTGCAATGGCCGGATCAAGTAATAGCGCAAATGTTCGTGATAAATGGAGTCGTACTGCAAAGTCTCTAAGATATCCAGCATATAGTGGGATTCCGAAATGAAATAACCACCATCCTCAAGGAGTTCTGTTACCCCATCCATTAATGACTTCAACTGATTCACATGCGCAAAAACATTCGCTGCTGTAACTACAACTGCTTTGCCACATGACTCAACTATTTCTGACGCCACATCCGTGGTGAAAAATTTATTAATTGTAGGAATGCCGTCGTTGATTGCTATTTTTGCAATGTTCGTGGGCTCTACGCCCATAACTCTCATGCCTTCTGACTTGAACCCCTCCAATATAGTGCCATCATTTGAGCCTATATCTACTACTAGGGAGCCCGGCTTCAAACCAACCTTACCAACTAGGTGTTTTGACACGTTAAGTAAGTTTTTTCTCAAAGGGTTAGTAATTCCGCTGCGATAAGGGTATTCAGGATGAAAAAGGACACTACCATCCACTACATAATCAATCTGTGGAAGCCCGCAATCCCGACAACGCACCATGTTCAAAGGATAACTTAGCTCTGCCTCTTTGAGCTTAGCGGACGTAAGCAACGAGTCACAAGGGGCACAAAAACCCATATCAATGACTTGTTGCAGATTTGTAGACCCACATACTTGGCATTCTAAAATATGCCCAACTTCCAGATCTTTTTTGTATTCACTATTCATTATTGACTCTCCTACGTTCATCTATATCTATAATTTCATTTAACAACATTGCGCAAGCATTTGCAGGCGAGAATTTATCTAAGTATAGTTGACGGCCACCTTCTGCTATTCTTTCAGCGAAATCCGTATCGCTCACTATTTTTATCAAATCCCTCACCATAGCTTCTGCATCAGAACCCAAACAGCAATTAAGTCCATCGATAAGGTCAGGGTTGCCTGCAGAGACATTTACGTGAGCCACTACAGGCAGCCGATGTGCCAGCGCTGTAACTATCCTGCTTCTATTGCCTACAGGGGCCTCAAGAGGGGCAATCATGGCATGACAGGCCGATAGCGCAGAACTCAGGTTCGGCACAAACCCTACAATGTCAATTTCTTCTGCAGCATCAATTGCTCGCTTGGCAAACTCCGGTATTTCTCCGAAGCCTAGAATATCAATTTTAAAGCTGGCTTTTCCTAGCAATTCAACTAGTCTTGGATGAATATCATTCACCAAACACCCTAGGGAGGAAAGAGATCCCAACGCTCCAAGGTTGCCAAAAAATACAAATGTTGGAATTTTACTTGTAGCGCGTTTTGTAATTTCCCCGATTGGCCATGGGTAAGGTAAGTAGCGAGAACTCAAGCCGAGTTTCGCTAGTGACTTGACCGATGAGCCAGAGGAAACAATGATTTTTGAAAACTCTTTGAGTGCATTGTAATAATGACGCCTCCAAGGATAGCAATACAAAAAATTAGTAATAGCCAACCTATAATCACCACGCCGAAAAGCATAAACTCCGTGGTAGAAGAACGATTGGAAGTTCAAGTCTCCCAGCCACACGATTTTTACAAATGCGTCGCACTCTGCTGCCGCCCATGCGCTTGTGAGATCAAAGCACATTAACTTTGAGGGATTAAACTTATTGGTGCGCCTTGCAACATTTGCGGATAGCTCAGGATTTACCGCCCTTGGCCCCAGCCATTTATTATAAATAATAGGTTTATTACATAAGACACATTCAATCCTGAAGTTTTCATCTTCTCCAATTTGTTTTTTATACTCCTCAACTTTGACAAGCTCTGCGGAATCACTTAGTATTAAAATATTTAAAATATTAAATCCGGCCTGTTTTAGGGCGTGCGTATACCAATAGAAAAGCACCACGCTAGCACCATTGCTTGGGTGCGGAACACACGGCGTTATTAGCGTCAGTTTTTCGCCTCTTCTAGCTATAGGGATTTCCTGTTTCAAGCTTACTTCTGTGTTTTGGTAGATCATGCTTGTCTTAGTTGGCGCTAAGGCCCTTCATCAGAGTCCAAATAGTTGGTGCCTTGATCGTCAATCTTTTCTCGAAAAATACCGCCGCCTCCTAGAAACCAGGCAACAAAGTTTTTAACCCCAACCTCTATCGGCGTCTTGGGTTTAAATCCAATCCAGGCATACAACTCATCCGTATTGGCTGCGGTTGCGGGTACGTCGCCCATTTGCATAGGAAGAAAATTCATCGTGGCCGTCTTACCCATTGCGCGCTCTAGGGCTTCGATGTAACTCATTAACGGTGTGGGCTGGTTGTTTCCTATATTGAAAACACGATACGGAGCGTTGCTGCTAGCGGGATCTGGATTTGAGGGGTCGAACTTACTATCAGCAATGGCCGGTTTATCCAGAACGCGAACAAGACCTTCGACAATGTCGTCAACATACGTAAAGTCCCGCACCATTTTCCCGTGATTGAACACATCAATGGGGCGCCCCTCGAATATGGCTTTAGCGAATAAGAACAGCGCCATGTCCGGTCGCCCCCAAGGTCCATACACGGTAAAGAATCGCAAGCCCGTGGTTGGCAAACGAAACAAGTGGCTGTAGGTGTGCGCCATCAGCTCGTTGGCTTTCTTGGTGGCAGCGTAGAGGCTTACCGGGTGATCGATATTGTCGTGTTCGCTAAATGGCAGCGTCGTGTTGCCGCCGTATACACTGGAACTACTGGCATACACCAAATGGTTTACGGCATTGTGCCGGCATCCTTCCAAAATATTAATGAAGCCTTGAAGGTTGGCGTCAATGTATGCATGCGGATTGGTAAGAGAATAACGGACGCCCGCTTGCGCTGCCAAGTGGATAACTTTGTCTGGTTGCTCTGTAGCGAACAACCTCTCCATAGCAGATTTGTCGGCCACATTAGTTCGGTGAAAGCTAAAGCCACTTTTTTGCATGATGCGCGCCAAACGGGCTTCTTTCAGAGAGACATCATAGTAGTCATTAAGGCTGTCTACACCTACCACTTGGTCGCCGCGCTCTAGCAACTGGAGGGCAGCATGCATACCGATGAAGCCGGCAGCACCGGTGACAAGGACCTTCATGCTCATAGCCTACCGTCCGCAAACCCAAGGGGGAAAACGCTCTTTACATCAAAGATAACTGCGTCTGGGATACCCAAAGCTTTAATACCTTGTGCGCCCAAATTTATAAACTGCGTGTGCCCAACAGCTAAAATCACGGCAGCATATTTGCAGTCGGTAGGGAGACGACGCAAGCATGGAAAGCCATACTCATGCATAGCATCATCCACATCAATCCATGGGTCAAATATGTCAACATGAATGTTGTATTGCTCTAGAGCACGAACCACATCAACGACCTTCGTGTTACGCAAGTCGGGGCAGTTCTCTTTGAAAGTCAAACCTAACACTAGCACCTTGCTTCCCAATACTGGGTGGCGTTTATGGAGCATCAATTTGACAACCTGGTCTGCGACATATGTTGCCATGCTGTCATTGATCCGGCGTCCCGCCAAAATCACCTCTGGGTGATATCCGACCTCTTGCGCCTTGTGGGTCAAGTAGTAAGGGTCCACCCCAATGCAATGGCCGCCAACCAAGCCCGGCCGAAACGGCAGAAAATTCCATTTGGTACCGGCCGCATCCAGGACTTCTTGCGTGTCTATGCCCAAGCGACCAAAGATAAGTGACAACTCATTCATTAGGGCGATATTGACATCGCGCTGGGTATTCTCAATAACTTTTGCGGCTTCCGCCACCTTGATGCTGCTGGCCTTGTGGGTCCCGGCTGTAATGATTTGGCCATACAGGGCATCAACTGCTCCTGCCACCTCCGGAGTTGATCCGCTGGTAACCTTTTTGATTGAATGTAAACGATGTGACTTGTCGCCCGGGTTAATGCGCTCGGGGCTATAGCCACAGTAAAAATCTTGGTTGTACTTAAGGTTCGAATATTCTTCGAGCAATGGCACGCAGACTTCTTCGGTTGCACCCGGATAAACGGTGGATTCAAAGATAACAACGGATCCCCGTTGCATAACAGCGCCAACCGTTTCACAAGCACTCATCAGAGGCGACATATTCGGTCGATTGGCTTTGTCTACAGGGGTTGGCACCGTCACTATGAAGATCCGACAGCCTGCTAGCGCTTTGGGGTCGGCGGTAAACCGCAAGTGCTCAGCACTTTGAAACTCTTCGATTCCAACCTCCAACGTGCTGTCTTTTCGTAGATGAAGCTCTGCAATCCTCGACGTCTTGATATCAAAACCGATTACAGGCCGACGCTTCCCGAACTCAACAGCCAATGGCAAGCCGACATATCCTAGGCCAATCACGGCTATCAACGCGTTATCCAAATCCATGCCAGTTACCTTTTCCTTGAAGTCTTAGGGCGGAGTTATTACCTAGTGCTGCTTCGCATTGCATCGTGCGCCAGCCTCAATCCAGCATCTAATGCCACCTTCGGTTGCCATCCAAGCGCATTGAGCCGACTACTATCCATCCACTTGCGCGGGGCCCCGTCTGGACGGGATGCATCAAAACCAACGTACCCCTTGTAGCCGACAGTGTTCGCAACTGCCTTAGCCAACTCGGCAATGGTTACATCACTACCAAACCCCACATTGATATGGCTCTGCATTGGCGTAGTGTGTAACTGATAGGTACTCTGCGGTAGTTGCATGACAAACACACTTGCTGCGGCCATGTCGTCCACATACAAAAACTCGCGTCTTGGCGTACCCGTGCCCCAGATGACAACTTCCGGTGCACCCGCCACTTTGGCTTCGTGAAAGCGGCGTATCAGCGCAGGGATGACATGGCTGTTTTCAGGGTGGTAGTTGTCACCTGGGCCATACAGATTGGTGGGCATGACACTGCGGTAGTCGCGCCCGTACTGGCGGTTGTAGCTTTCGCACAGCTTGATGCCCGCAATTTTGGCAATGGCATAGGGCTCGTTGGTGGGCTCCAGCGGGCCGGTAAGCAACACGTCTTCCGCCATTGGCTGGGGCGCCAGCCTGGGGTAAATGCAACTGGAGCCAAGAAACAACAACTTGTTGACGCCATTGCGATGTGCGGCGTCAATTACATTGGCCTGCACCATGAGGTTTTGATAGATGAAGTCAGCCGGGTAGGTGTTGTTGGCATAAATGCCGCCCACCTTGGCGGCAGCCAAATAGA
>JBIIYT010000033.1:0-12109 GCA_044346675.1 Rhodoferax sp.
TGTCGCTAGACCCTGGTGGCTACCAGCCCTGCAGTGGTGGTGCCCTAGCCAGTTTGGCGAGCCTGTCCGATATGCAACGTGCGATTGCAGCCGTGCTTGCAGATGAGAAGCTGGATGAGGCAATGGTGCGCTTGGTTAAGCCCGGCCCTTCGTTTGGCGGGATGCGGCCTAAATCTCTGATTGAGATGGATGGCTCGCAGTGGCTGGTGAAGTTCTCGCAAGGGGAGGACTTGGACACCGAGCTGGTCGAACACGCCAGCATGCGCCTGGCTGCCCAATGCGGCATTCAGGTTGCCCAAACGCGTGCGCTGCCACTGCCCCGTGGGCATGCGGTGGCGGTCAATAGGTTTGACCGCACAGATGCAGGGCGTGCGCATGTGATCTCTGCCAACACCGTGCTGCGCGCGGCTGGCTTGCCACTGGGCTACCCGGAGCTGGCCCAGAGCCTGCGCAGGATTGCGCGTGCCCAGGCCATTCGTGGCCATCAGCAAGAGCTGTTTAGGCGCATGGTCTTCAACATCTTGATCGACAACACCGATGACCATGAGAAAAACCACGCTTTTGTGAGGGCGGATGACGGGTACTACGACTTGTCGCCCGCATACGATGTGGTGCCCTCGGTGCAAGGGCTGGGGCAACAGCAGCTGCGTGTGGGCAAACGCCAAGGGGAGTCTTCATTGGAGAATGCGCTTTCAGAAGTACAGGCCTTTGGTTTGACTAAAGATGCTGCGGTGCAGATCATCAAGCAGGTGGTCGCCACGGTGGACGGATGGCAAGAGTTCTTCAAGGCGCAAGGTGTGCACCAGAGGGACATAGACCGCATGGCACAGTACATTGATGGCCCCTTCTTGAAGCCGCAGCGGGCTGACTTTGGGGAAAAGTTTGGCAGTGGCCTGCTAGGATTGGCGCCATGAGTTCACCTTCTGCCTCCCCCGCATTCCTCTCCAAAATCTGTGCCCGTGCTGACTTGCCCCAGCACCTAGCCGCCTTGCCCCGGCCTTGGGTGTTTACCAATGGGGTGTTTGATGTGTTGCACCGTGGGCATGTGACCTATCTTGCCCACGCCCGTGCGCTGGGGGCAAGCCTGATTGTGGCGCTCAACACCGACGCATCCGTCAAGCGCTTGGGCAAGGGAGATGACCGCCCGCTCAACAACGACGCCGACCGCGCCGTGCTCATGGCCAGCCAAGAGTCGGTGAGCTTGGTCACTTGGTTTGACGAGGACACGCCCTTAGAGTTGATAGCCCAGATTCGCCCCGATATTTTGGTGAAGGGGGGCGACTACAACATGGACACGCTGGCCGAGGCCGCGCTGGTGCGCTCTTGGGGCGGCACCGCTTTGGCGCTGCCCTTTGTGGCGGGCTACTCCACCACGCAACTGCTGGCCAAAATTCGCGCTAGTTAAGGTCGGCCGCCGTGGCACTTGCCACCGTGCCAAACACCGCCGCCCACAGGGCCAGGCCTGCAGTGCGCTCGGCCTGCACGCTGCTCTGCGGCACTTGGGTGGGCTCTTCGTTTAAGCGGGCGCGGTGCTGTATTTGGCGCAACACGCGGTAGGCGTGGGCCGCGTGCTCGCCCACGCCGGGTGGTAGCAGGCCGCAGCTTTGCGCGCGCAAGAGCAGTGCAATGTTGCCCACATTGCCTAGCAGTTCCGGGTGCACATGCCCTTGGGAGAGTACCAAAAATTGGACCACAAACTCCACATCCACCATGCCACCTGCGCTGTGCTTCACATCAAACTGCGCGCCCTTGACCGGGTGGCTAGCGCGCACCTTGTCGCGCATGGCGCTGATCTCATGGCGCAAACTGGTCGCGTCGCGCGCCGTGGCAATAACGGCTTGGCGCACGGCGTCAAAACGCGCTTGCAAGGCTGCGCTGCCCAGCACGCAGCGCGCCCGGGTCATGGCTTGGTGTTCCCACGTCCAGGCGGTGTTGCTGCCGCGCTGTTGTTGGTAGTTGGCATAAGCGTCAAAGCTGGTGACCAGCATGCCTGAGTTGCCGTTGGGGCGCAGGGCGGTGTCGATTTCGTACATGTCGCCCTCGCTGGTCTTCACGGTGAGCCAGTTAATGAGCTTGCGCACCAGTGCGGCGTAGACCTCTGCGGCATTGTCATGCGCGTCGTCGTAGACGAACACCAAGTCCAAATCGCTGCCATAGCCTAGCTCTTTGCCGCCGAGCTTGCCATAGGCAATGATGGCAAGCGAGGGCTCTTCGCTGTGGCGGTTTTTCAGGCGGCTCCAGCACCAGCGGGTGGTGATGCGCAGCACGGCTTCGGCCAAGGCGCTCAGGTCGTCGGCCACTTGCTCGACCGACAAATTGCCTTCCACATCACGCGCCAGCGTTCTAAATACTTCCGCATGGTGGGCGCGGCGCAGTAGGTTGAGCAGGGTTTCGTCGTCGTCTTCCGAGGTGCCTTCCAACGCAGTGCGTCGGCGCTCAAGCTCTAGCTCAAAGCCTGCCGCGTCAAAACGCTCTTGTAGCATGGTGCTGTTGGCCAGCTCGTCAATCACGCCGGGGTGTTTGAGCAAGTAGCGCGCGGGCCAGCGGGCGGCGCCCAGCAGGCGCAATAGGCGCTCGTGCACGTTAGGGCGCTCAAGCAGCAGGGCCAAATAGCTTTCGCGGCGCAGTAGAGGCTCTATCCAGTCGGCAATGCGCAGGGCGGCCTCTTCGCTCACTGTGCCTTGCGCTACCCACTGCCCGGTGCGCAGCACCAAGCGCGCCAGCCGCGAGCGGCCCGAGTCGCTCAGGGCCAGCACCCGGGGGTGGTCCCGCCATGCGGCCACGCGCTCGCGAAAGCGGCCGCTTAAGTGTTCTAGCAAGGCATCGAAGTCGGTTACCCCTGCAGCAGGGGCCGAGCCAGGGCAGCCGCTGCACTCTTTTTGCGCGCCGCCCAAGAGCGCGTCAAATTCTTGCGCTACCAATTCGCGGCACACGTCGAGCTCGCACAAAAAGGCGGCGGTGGTGGCAAAGCCCATGGTCTGCGCGATCCAATACAGGTCGGCATCTAAAACAGGCAGCACATGGGTTTGCTGGTCATCCAAATACTGGATGCGGTGCTCCACCCGGCGCAAAAACACATAGGCACGGGCCAGCGCGTCCGCAGTGGTTTGGGGCATGAGCCCCGCAGTGGCTAGGCGTTGCAGGGCGCTTACGGTAGGGCGGGTGCGCAGCTCCGGGTACTGCCCGCCGCGCACCACTTGCAAGAGCTGCACGGTGAATTCAATCTCGCGTATGCCCCCGCGCGAGAGCTTCACATCGTTGCTGCGCTCAGGGTGCCCGGCGCTGCGCCGGGTGGCGTGGTCGCGAATTTGGCGGTGCAGTATGCGCAGCGAGTCAAACACGCTGTAGTCTAGGTAACGCCTAAACACAAAGGGCACCACCGCATTGCGCAGGCTTTGCGCAATGGGCGTGGTGTTGGAGTTGGCGGGGGCCACTACCCGGCTTTTGAGCCAGGCGAAGCGCTCCCACTCGCGCCCTTGGGTGTGGAAATATTCTTCCAGCGCGGCCATAGACACGGCGGGCGGGCCCGAGTTGCCGTTGGGGCGCAGCGCCAAGTCCACCCTGAAAACAAAGCCATGCTCGGTGGTGTCGCCCACCAGCGCGTAGATGGCGCGCACTTGTTTGCTGAAAAATTCTTGGTTGGAGATGCGAGCGCGCCCTTGCGCGTCGCCTGCGGTTTCGCCGTCTTCGGAGTAGATGTAGATGAGGTCGATGTCACTGGATACATTCAACTCGCGCGCACCGAGCTTGCCCATGCCCACAATGCACAGTTGCGCGGGTTGTCCTTGGGCGGTAAGCGGTGCGCCGTGCACGGCAGTAAGGGCGCGTGCGCTCTCGGCAAACGCAAGGTCGAGTGCCACCTCAGCCAGCTCGGTCATGACCGTGGTCACGCTAGACAGGCTAGCGTCTTGATTGCAATCAAGCTCCACCAAGCGCTCTAGTACTAATTGTCGTAAGGTGCGCAGTGCGGTGGCCGTGTCAGCGCCTTGGCTCAATAGCACGTTGAACACGTGGTACAGCGTGTCGCGACTTGGCACACCCGCGGGCAGCAGTGCAAGTTGCGCTGCGTAGCGCCGGCGAATTCTTTGGCCAAATCGCGAGCCACTGGCCCCGTCAAAGGGCGTATTGCGGGTCATAATTCCTGACACAGCTCCGATTGCTTTGATTGCACAATGTTTGAAATGCCTCCCCCTCCGACCAAATGGCTTATTTGTGGCGCACACGCGGCCAAATGGGCACTGTGGTTGTTGGCGTCAATGTGGATTGCGTTGGCCATGGTGTGGGGGGTGTTGCATTTTGTGATTGTGCCGCGAATTGCCGAGCTACGCCCGCAGCTGGAGCAGTATGCGTCTAAAGCGCTGGGTATTACGGTGCGGGTGCAGTCTATCGCCGCCACCTCCAACGGGCTGATTCCTTCGTTTGAACTCAACAACGTGAGCTTGCATGACGCGCAGGGGCGCGAAGTGTTGCGCCTGCCCAGGGTGCTGGCAGCTTTGTCGCCCCGCTCGGCGATGGGTTTAGGGTTTGAGCAGTTGTATATCGACAGCCCCGTGCTGGAGGCGCGCCGCGCGCCCGACGGGCGCATTTGGGTGGCAGGGTTTGTGGTGGGTGAAGACGACAGCCAACACAGCAAGGGGATGGACTGGCTTTTCTCCCAGACCGAGCTGGCCATACGCCACGGCACCGTGCATTGGAGCGACGAAGTGCGCGCTGCCGAGCCCCTGGTGCTGAGCGATGTGGACTTGGTGCTGCGCAACCGCTTGCTGTCCCACGGCGTGCACTTTAGTGCCACGCCGCCGCCTGCTTGGGGTCAACGCGTGAGCTTGACGGGGGAGTTCAAGGAGCCCTTGTTGTCGCGCAAAGAGGGGCAGTGGCGGGAGTGGCAGGGCCAGGTGTATGCCGATTTGCCTGACATAGATGCGGCGCAATTGGGCCGCTATGTGGATTTGGGCGTGGCAGTAACGCGTGGCAAGGGCGCAGTGCGTGCCTGGCTGGATGTGCATCGGGGCGCGCTCACTGCGCTCAGCGCAGATGTGGCGCTGGTCGATGTGAATGCCCAGCTCAGCCCCAAGCTAGAGCCCTTGGCTTTGAAGCAAATCTCCGGTCGCTTGGGCAGTCAACAGTTGGATGGCGGGGTGGAGTTTTCCACCCAAGCGTTGCAGTTTGATACGGACGACGGCTTGCATTGGACGGGGGGCAATGTGCGCTTAGCCCGTTACGAGGCTACCACCCGCAAGCCCGCCACTGGGGAACTGGTAGCAGATCGGCTTGACCTGACATCCATGGTCGAGATTGCCAAGCGATTGCCAGTGGGTGAAGAGGTGCACGCCGCGCTGAAACGCTTTGGCCCCAAGGGCCTGATAGAGCAGGTGCAGGGCACATGGTCGGGGCCGCTGGAGCAGCCTGTGCAGTTCGCAGTCAAAGGCCGTGTGGTGGGGCTGGAAGTGCAGGCGGCTGACTACAAGGGCGTGTCCACACCCGGTGTCAAAGGCCTGAACCTGGACTTTGATGTGAGCCCCAGTGCGGGGCGGGCTACCGTGGACATGAAGGATGGGGCCATTGACACCAATGACCTGTTTGCCGAGCCGGTTATTGCGTTTGACCAGCTCGGTGGCGAAGTGCAGTGGAAGGTGGAGGCTGGGCGCGTAAGTGTGAATGCCCCTAAGCTGCGTTTTAGCAATGCCGACGCGCAGGGCGAGTTGCAAGCCAAGTGGACGTCGGGTGCGCAGCGCGCAGCGGGCGTACTCGATCTGCAGGGAGTGCTGAGCCGCGCGCAAGTCAAACAAGTGCACCGCTACTTGCCTCTGGCCATGGAAAACGAAGTACGCGACTATTTGCGCGACGCGCTGGTGGATGGCACGGCTTCGGATGTGCGTTTCAAGGTCAAAGGCGACTTGCAACATTTCCCCTTTGCCGATGCTAAAGCGGGCGAGTTTCGTATTTCGGCCCAGGTGCAAAACGCCAGTTTCGCTTTTGCACCCCCCAGCATTTTGGCCAAAGACAGCTTGCCCTGGCCCACGCTGAACCAACTCTCGGGCCAACTTGTCATAGACCGCGCCACGCTGCAGGTCAAAGGTGCGCGCGGTGGTGTAGTGGGTGCGCCGGGTTTGCGCATTACCCAAGCGGACGCAAGCATTACCAGTCTCTACCACGACGGAGCCTTGGCCTTGGCTGTGCAGGCCAAGGGCCCCTTGGCGGAAGGTTTGGCGTTGGTGAATGGGTCGCCCTTGGGCACGCTTACCAACAAGGTGTTGGCGCAAGCCAGCGCCAGCGGCCAGGCCGATTACCAGTTCAAACTGGCCTTGCCTATACTGGCTTCGGAGCGTGCGACCGTCAGTGGCACGGTGGCCCTCTTTGGCAACGAGTTGCAACTATCGGCCGACACGCCACGCTTGTCGCAGGCCCGCGGCGTGGTGAGCTTTTCTGAAACCGGGGTTTCGATGGCGGGCATGCGGGCGCGCGCTTTGGGCGGCGACGTGCGGCTGGATGGGGGTTTGAACACCCGACCCAGTGCCAACACCAGTGTCTTGCGCATGCAGGGCGTAGCTACTGCGCAAGGGCTAAGCCTTGCTACCGAACTAGGCCCGGTGGCCCAACTGGGCAAGTACGCAACGGGGCAAACTCCCTACACCGTGGTGCTGGGCGTGCAAGGTGGCGTAACCGAATTGCAAGTGAACAGCAACTTGGTAGGACTGGCCCTGCGCTTGCCAGCGCCGTTTGCCAAGTCAGCCGATGCGCCGCTGCCACTGCGCTTGCAAACGTCTGCCTTGCGCAGTGCTGCACGCACTGGCGTGCCCGCGCTAGTGCCCGGGCAAGACCAGTTGCAAATAGATGTGGGGCGACTGGCTAACATGACCTACGTGCGTGACGTGTCTGGTACGAGTGCGCGGGTGTTGCGTGGCGCGATAGGCGTGGGCTTGGGCGCAGACGAAGCGGTACCTTTGCCCAGCGAAGGCGTGGTATCCAATGTGCGTATGGACAGTGTGGACGTAGACGCTTGGAGCCAGCTTCTGAGCGGTTTGGCAGGGCCAGACGTTTCGCCCCCCACGCAAAGGGCAGTGAGTGCCGCTGCAAGCAGTGTCTATTTGCCCACTAGCATTGCGGTGCGCACACGGGTACTCACGTTCGGTGGGCGCACGCTCAACAATGTGGTGGTAGGGGGCGGGCGCGAAGGCACCTTGTGGCGGGCCAATTTGGATGCCTCGGAGCTTAACGGCTATGTGGAATACCGCCAGCCCACGGGCGGCTCCGCAGGGCGCTTGTATGCGCGCCTAGCCAAGTTGATTCTTGGCCAAAGTACGGCCCAAGAAGTAGAGAGTCTGATGGATGAGCAGCCCTCGGGCATTCCGGCCTTGGATGTGGTGGTGGAAGACTTTGAACTCAACGCAAAGAAGCTGGGTCGCTTGGAGATAGAGGCGGTGAATTTGGCGGCTGGTGCGCCGCGCGAGGCCAGCCGCGCCAGCGCGCGTGAATGGAGGCTCAACCGCTTCAACATCATTACCCCGGAGGCTGTGCTGACCGCATCAGGAAACTGGACCGATTTGAACACGCAAGCACCCCAGTCCAGCACTCGCTCCATCAAGGAGCGCAGGCGCACGGTGCTTAACTTCAAGCTGGACATTGCCGATGCAGGCGAGCTGCTGGAGCGCTTTGGCATGAAGGGGGTGATTCGTAGGGGGCGCGGCAAGATAGATGGCCAGGTGGCATGGTTGGGCTCGCCGATTACGCTGGACTACCCAAGTTTGGGGGGCAGCTTCAACGTGAATGTGGAAGAGGGGCAGTTCCTTAAAGCGGACCCCGGCATTGCCAAGCTGCTGGGGGTGCTGAGCCTACAGTCGCTGCCACGGCGCTTGACGCTGGATTTCCGCGATGTGTTTACCGAGGGCTTTGCCTTTGACTTTTTGCGCGGCGATGTGGCCATTGAGCAGGGCATTGCCCGCACCAATAACCTGCAAATGAAGGGTGTGAATGCCGCCGTGCTCATGGAAGGCCAGGCCGACATTGCCAAAGAAACGCAGGCCATCAAGGTGGTGGTGGTGCCCGAGATTAATGCGGGCAGTGCGTCTCTGATCGCGTCGGTGATCAATCCCTTGGTGGGCATAACGAGCTTTTTGGCGCAACTTATTTTGCGCAGACCATTGATCGAGTCCAACACCCAAGAATTTTTTGTAGATGGTACATGGGTAGAGCCGCGCGTGACAAAGGTGGAGCGCAAGGCTGCGCCTCCCCCACCTCCAAGCCCTGCCAAAGCAGGAGAAGCCAAATGAAAATTGCCGCCTTGCAAATGGTGTCTACGGACAGTTGTAGCGCCAACCTCGTGCAGGCCGCTGAGTTGCTGGAGCAAGCAGCCCTTGCTGGGGCTGAGCTGGCGGTGCTGCCTGAGTATTTTTGCTTGATTGGCCTGCACGATGCGGACAAGCTGGCTATTCAAGAGCCCTTTGGCGCAGGTCCCATTCAGCAGTTTCTGGCCGATACGGCGCACCGCCTAGGGTTGTGGATTGTGGGCGGCACGCTGCCCTTGACTGCACCAGAGCCAGACCATGTGTATAACAGCACGCTGGTGTTCAACCCGCAGGGCCAGTGCGCCGCACGCTACGACAAAATTCACCTCTTTCGCTTTGACAATGGCACGGAGAGTTATGACGAATCGCGTGTGCTCCAGCGTGGCACCACGCCCAGCCAGTTTGCGCTGCCGTCCAAAGATGGGCACACTTGGCAAGTGGGCTTGAGTGTGTGCTACGACCTGCGCTTTGCCGAGCTGTACCGCGCTTATGCCCAAGCGGGGGTGGATTTGATGCTGGTGCCTAGCGCTTTCACCCACACCACGGGCCAAGCCCATTGGGAAGTGCTGCTGCGCGCGCGCGCCATCGAAAACCTGGCCTATGTGGCCGCCGCGGCCCAAGGCGGCACCCATCCCAGTGGCAGGCGCACCTGGGGCCAAACCATTGCCATCGACCCTTGGGGCCAGGTGCTGGCGCAGCGGGCGCAAGGCCCTGGCGTAGTGCTGGCCGATTTAGATGTTCAAACAGTGCAGCAGCGCCGTGCGCAGCTACCCGCTTTGCAGCACCGGGTGCTGTAGCGGCAGCACGCTGGCCCACACGGCACAATACCCCCATGCCTAACCTACCACCCTTTATCGCCCCCACCCGTTTTACCGATGCTGCAGCTGCCTTGGCCCAAGTGGCATTGATTTATGACTCCAGTATTGGGCATTTGCGCGAAGCCATGCACCGCTTTGTGGCGGGTGACGACAGCCTGACCCATGTGCGTGCCTGCTACCCATTGGTGCGCATTCATACCGACACGGTGTCACGCGCTGCAACCGCAGAGTTGGCGCGCTTGAGCTACGGCTTTGTGGCCGGGCCGGGCCGCTTTGAGACCACGCTCACCCGCCCCGACCTGTACCGCAGCTACTACCTGGAGCAGTTTCGCTTGGTGCTGCAAAACCACAACGTGGAGCTGGAGGTGGGCACCAGCACGCAGCCTATACCGGTGCACTTTTCGTTTGCCGAGCACGGCCACGTAGAGGGCAGCATGAGTGCCGAGCGGCGCATGCGCATGCGTGATGTGTTTGACCTGCCCGACCTGGCCGCCATGGACGACGGCATTGCCAACGGCACGTACGAGCCCAAGGCGGGTGAGCCACAACCCTTGTCGCTGTTTACCGCGCCCCGGGTGGACTATTCGCTGCACCGCCTGCGCCACTACACGGGCACGGGGCCAGAGCATTTTCAAAACTTTGTGCTCTTTACCAACTACCAGTTTTACATTGACGAGTTCATTGCCTTGGGGCGCGCCGCCATGGCCGACCCCAAGAGCGAATACATTGCGTTCATAGAGCCCGGCAATGTGGTCACCCGCCGCGTGGGGCTGGCGCCTGAGGCGGTAGACGCACTGGGCAAAGAGCCCCCGCGCTTGCCGCAAATGCCCGGCTACCACTTGGTGCGCGCAGACCGCGCAGGTATCACCATGGTCAACATTGGCGTGGGCCCTGCCAACGCCAAAAACATTACCGACCACATTGCCGTGCTGCGTCCCCACGCCTGGATCATGCTGGGCCACTGCGCGGGCTTGCGCAACAGCCAGCAGCTGGGCGACTACGTGCTGGCCCACGGCTACGTGCGCGAAGACCATGTGCTGGACGAAGAACTGCCCCTGTGGGTACCCATCCCCGCGCTGGCCGAGATACAGGTAGCGCTAGAGCAGGCGGTGGCGGATGTGACGCAGGTTAAGGGCGCTGCGCTCAAAAGCATTATGCGCACCGGCACCGTGGCCTCTACAGACAACCGCAATTGGGAGCTGCTGCCAGACAACCAGCCCCAGCGCCGCTTCAGCCAAAGTCGCGCAGTCGCCTTGGACATGGAAAGCGCCACCATTGCCGCCAATGGTTTTCGCTTTCGGGTGCCCTACGGCACGCTCTTGTGTGTGAGCGACAAGCCCCTGCATGGCGAAATCAAACTCCCCGGCATGGCCAACCATTTCTACCGCGAACGGGTAGACCAGCATTTGCGCATCGGCATGCGCGCGGTGGAGCTGCTGCGCGCGCAGGGTGTGGACCAGTTGCACAGCCGTAAGCTGCGCAGTTTTGCGGAAGTGGCGTTTCAGTAGCCAGCGCTCTTAGCCAGAAGTTTTGGGGTATTGGGCCCCGCCGATTTCTGGGCCTTTGACAGTATGAGGCGGGGACCAATACCCCAAAACTTACGCCACAATAGATCAATGAATAGCCCCTCTTCGACTGCCGCATTTTTTGACGCTCGCAACTTAAGCAAACGCTATGGCGATGTCGAAGTAGTCAAAGACCTCTCTTTCCACATCGCCCCCGGCGAATGCCTAGGTGTGATTGGCCCCAACGGCGCGGGCAAGACCACCACCATTCGCATGTGTCTCGGGCTGACGGTGCCCGACGGTGGCAGCATCCACGCGCTGGGTTTGCAAATGCCGCAAGACGCATTGGCCATTAAAGCGCAACTCGGCGTGGTGAGCCAGATGGACACGCTGGACCCCGACTTTAGTTGCGAAGAAAACCTGCTCGTCTATGGCCGCTACTTTGGTTTGAAAGACGCGCAAATCAAGGCGCGCATACCCGCACTGCTGGAGTTTGCGTCTCTCGCCCACAAGGCCCATGCCAAGCCCGGTACTTTGTCGGGCGGCATGAAGCGGCGCTTGTCATTGGCGCGTGCGCTGGTGAATGACCCCAAGCTTTTGCTGCTAGACGAGCCCACCACCGGGCTAGACCCGCAAGCCCGCCACCTGATGTGGGAGCGGTTGCAACTGCTCTTGCAGCAAGGCAAATCCATTTTGCTCACCACCCACTTTATGGACGAGGCCGAGCGCCTGTGTTCGCGCCTCTTGGTGCTAGACCATGGCAAGCTCATTGCCGAAGGTACCCCGCGCGACTTGATTGCCAAGCACTTGGAGCCCGATGTCGTGGAGGTATTTGGCACCGGTGCCAAAGCCTTGGCCGAAGGCCCGCTGCGCGCACTGGCCGCGCGGGTAGAGGTGAGTGGCGAGACCGTTTTTTTCTACACCCAAAACGCCCAAGCCTTGTTGCAGGCCTTGCACGCACACCCGCAACTGCGCACCTTACACCGCCCGGCCAATTTGGAAGATTTGTTTTTGAAACTCACCGGGCGGCAGATCCGCGAAGAAGGCTAATTGGTATGAAACTCTCTGTGTGGCGTGCACCTCAGCTTTCCTTGCGCTTTTGGCCGGTGTTTCTGCGCAATCTCTTGGTGTGGCGCAAGCTGGCCATCCCCAGCTTGGTGGGCAATATTGCCGAGCCGCTCATGTGGCTGGTGGCCTTTGGCTACGGCATGGGTGCGTTGGTGGGGCAAATTACCGTGCCTGGTGTGGATGGTGGCGATGTAAAGGTGCCCTACATTTTGTTTTTGGCCAGCGGCTCCATTTGCATGAGCGCCATGCAGGCCGCATCATTTGAGGCGCTGTACTCTGCATTTAGCCGCATGCATGTTCAAAAAACCTGGGACGGCATCCTGAACGCGCCGGTGGGGCTGGACGATATAGTGCTGGCCGAGATGCTGTGGGCGGCGTTTAAGTCGCTCTTCACCGTCACCGCCATCATGGCGGTGATGCTGGCCTTGAGCATCAG